>JBFFNJ010000039.1:0-12075 GCA_041563215.1 Candidatus Deferrimicrobia bacterium
AAGTGCCCACTTGTTGTTCGATGCCCACCCGGCCATGAGGATACCGATAACGACCAGCGACGTGACGGCAATGACGTAATAGACGCCGATGTTCAGGTCCGCCGCGATGAGGCCGATCCCGAAGGGAACGACGACGAAGGCGGCGAAGGAGCCGACGAAGCAGCAGAAGGGAGCGAGAACGAAGAGAAACTTGTCCGCTTTCGCCGGGATGAGATCCTCCTTGAGCAGAAGCTTCACGCCGTCGGCGATAAACTGGAACCATCCGTTGGGGCCGACTCTGTTCGGCCCTATCCTCACCTGAATATCGGCAGCCACCTTCCTGTCTATATAGGAAGCTACCCCCTCGTACAGGAGGGCGAAACCGAGTATAACTCCTGCCACGACGATCATGAAGACCGCCTGCATCACCCAGAGGGGAACGGCACCCAGGAACGGTATGGCCTGGGTCAGAGAATTGATTGCGCTTTCCATCTTTCTCCCTTACCGGTCGATTTCCGGCAGAATGATATCCAGGCTCCCGATTACGGCCACGATATCCGCTATCATGAGCCCCCGCGTCACCTTGTTGAATATGGTCATGGCGGTAAACGAACCGGTCCTGATCTTCACCCTGTAGGGGTTCGTCGTTCCATTGCTGATGAGGTAAAAACCGAGCTCCCCTCTCGGGTTCTCGGACCTGAAGTAGATCTCGCCCGCCTCCGGTTTAAATACCCGCGGGACCTTTGCCTGAAACGGGCCGTCGGGTAGCTGCTCCAGGGCCTGGCGGAGTATCTTCACGCTTTCCTTCATCTCCCTGATTCGCACCATGTAGCGGTCGAAGGCATCGCCCAGGGTCCCCTTCTCCCCCGTACCGACGACGATGTCGAAGTCGAACCGGTCGTACACCGAGTAGGGCTCGTCTTTCCGGATATCCCACTCGACGCCCGACCCCCGCAGGTTCGGGCCCACCAGGCCGTAGGCTACCGCGTCTTCCTTCGAAATGATGCCCACGTTCGCAAGCCGGTGTACGAAGATCTTGTTGTAGGAGATCAGCTCGTTGTACTCGTCGATCTTCGGCTCGAAATAGTCGAGAAATTCGGTCACTTTGTCCAGGAAACCATCGGGAAGGTCGTGGGACACGCCACCGATCCGGGCATAGTTGTAGGTAAGGCGGTTTCCGCAGATCATTTCGAAAAGGTCGTTTATCCGCTCCCTCTCCCGTATGCCGTAGAGGAAGGGCGTGAAGGCGCCCATGTCGGCGGTAAAGGCGCCGAAGGCGATCAGGTGGCTCGCTATCCTGTTCAGCTCCGACACGATTACCCGGATGAACTCTGCCCGTTCGGGCACCTCGATCCCGGCGAGCTTTTCCACCGTCCAGGCCCAGGCGCAGTTGCAGTTGGCTGCAGCCAGGTAATCGAGCCTGTCGGTGAACGGCATGAACTGGGCGTAGGTAACCCTCTCGGCTATCTTCTCGAGAGCCCGGTGAAGGTAGCCGATGTCGGGAGATGCGTCGGTTACGACTTCGCCGTCCGTCTTCAATATGACCCGCAGCACCCCGTGGGTTGAAGGGTGCTGGGGCCCCATGTTTATGAGTATTTCGTCGCTCTTTGGTAGCTGCCGCTCCATGATCACACCTTGATGCCGTGATACTGATCAGGGTAGGTATAGTCTTTTCTGAGAGGATGTCCCGGCCAGTCCTCGGGGAGGAGGATCCTGCGGAGGTCAGAGTGGCCGGAGAAGATTATCCCCAGGAGATCGTAGGCCTCCCTCTCGTGGTAGTTTGCAACGGGGTAGATTCCTTCCACGGTTGGAATCAGCGGCCTCTCCCTGTTCAGTTTCGCCTTGAGCGCTATTGTGTGGCGATGGGTCATGGAGTGCAGGTGGTACACAACCTGGATCTCCTCCTCAAAGTCGACGCCGGAAAGGCACATGAGAGAGTCGAACGCTGTGCGGCCGTCCTCTTTCAGAAATCGCATCACTTCCTGTATTTCATCGGACTTGACGTAAACGGCTGCGGGGCCGGACCCCTCTTCCTGGAACTCGCCGACGATACCCTCACCGAACCGCTCCTCCAAAAGGCTGTAGATCGATTTTTCGTCCAACTCAGGCTTTCTCCCCGAAGTTTTTCTTCACGTCGATCATCTTCTGAAGCTTGATGATTCCGTCGAGCAGGGCCTCGGGCCTCGGAGGGCATCCCGGAACGTAGACGTCTACGGGAATCACGAGGTCGACCCCTTTCACGACACAATAGGAATCCTTGTAGAAAGGCCCTCCCGTGTTGGCGCAGGACCCCATGGCGATCACGTACTTGGGCTCGGGCATCTGATCGTAGAGCCGCTTCACCCGCTCCGCCATCTTGTGGGTGATGGTCCCGGCCACGATCATGAGGTCCGACTGGCGCGGTGTCGCCCTGAAGACGGCCCCAAACCGGTCGAGGTCATACCGCGAGGCGCCTGTCTGCATGAGCTCTATCCCGCAGCAGGCTGTGGCAAAGAGCAGGTACCAGAGCGACGACCTTCGCGACCAGTTTATGAACCTGTCTACCGTCGAGAGCAACACCCCCGCTTCAGGGGCCTGGTTCGGATTCCCTCTCATGCCGCTACCTTCTCTTCCTCCTTCTCTTTTGACGGGCCGGATCCCTCATCGGCCGGGAGCAATCTGACCCAGTCAAGATCACCCTCCTTCCAGAGATAGGCGAGACCGACCAGAAGTATCACGATGAATATGAAGGCCTCCACGAAGGCCACCATCCCCAGCTTCTTGAAGACCACGGCCCAGGGATAGAGGAGGGCGACCTCTACGTCGAATATGATGAAAATGAGGGCTACCACGTAGAAGCGTATGTTGAACTGGATCCAGGACTGTCCGAAAGGGACCTCCCCGCATTCGTAGGTCTGCCTCTTCACGGGGTTCTCTTTTCTCGGATGGATCAGCCGGGAAAGAAGGAGCATTACCGTAACGGTAAATACCGCCAGAATGATAAACACGAGCACCGTGGCGTAATGCAGAAGCATCACTCACCTCTCACACTTGCGGTTGCGCAGGCGCAAAAAAACCTCCCCTTGATAAACACCAAACCAGCTTTTCCGTTGTATCGTCTGGGGATTGACCCTTAATGTATACAATCAACAGTATACAACATCACCCCGTGGGGGGATGTCAAGCAAAAATTCATTATACGCCAGTTTGGGCATTTTTAAAACATACCTTACCATATCGTTGAGTGGTTTGTCGTTTTTGACTCTGTCGCCAGTAATTATCTATAATTGTAGCATGAAACAGCAGGGCAGAGCCGAACAGTGATGGCCGATATACTCGCCCCCCTTCCAGCCATAGGGATGAGCCATGACCTCTTCGAGGCAGGTGCCGACCGCCTCCTGACCGGCCTCCGCAAATTTTCCCGCGAGGGGGTTCGCACCTCTCCCGATGAGCGCGACCTTATTGATTTCGCAAGGGATAATCCCGGTATCGCGGAAAAGATCCACGTGGCCATAAACGTCGTCGCCCCCTCCAGAGACTGGGAGGGAATCGCCTCGTCCCTTGAGGCCCTTTTGCGGGCTGGATACAGGAATTTCGTCCTGAACGAGCACGGCCTCCTGCAGCTCATCGCGCGGAGCTTTCCCGAAGCATCTCCCTCCGTCAGCGTCGGCCTCTGTGCGATGAACCCCTACGACGCACTATTTCTGGAGCGGCTTGGCGCCCGTGCGATGGTCATGCCTCTCATTGTCTCTCCCGGCGACATCGCAGCAATAAAAAGGGTCTCGAAAATAGCGGTGGAGGTCTTCGCCATCTGCAGGGCCGAACCGGTCACGCAGGGCAAGTGCATGCTCGCGGGGTACCTCCTGGCAGGCGATGCATCAGCCGCCACCCCGCTTCGATCATCGAAAAAGACCGGCCTCTGCCATACCGTTTGCAGGGGCATTCTCGGGTCACATCCCGACCACGACATCACCGGCAATATAGGCGATTGGATAGATGCGGGCGTCGATGTCTTCAAGATAGAGGGCAGGTACAGAAAGCTCGAGGAGATCGTCAAGATGGTCAAGAAGGTGAGAGAGGCCCTCACAAAAGCAGGTAAATAAACCGTTTTTCCATATGTCAGTTCCGGGTTCCGAGTTTCGGGTTCAGAGTTAAAAATCAAAAGCCGTAACCAGGAACTCGGAACTATGAACTGGCCATCTATTCCCTGTTTTTTACGAGGCTGGCAATCCGCTCCGGCAACGGTATCGGCTTCCAGTCATCCGATATGGAGGCGAAGGTCAGCCTTCCCTTCGATGCGACTTCATTCCCCGCCCGCGCAACGACGGCAAAGGTAACGCTCTTGTCTCCCACGGAGTCGACGGCGCACTCCAGGACGACGAGTTCGTCGTACCGGACGGGCTTCATGTAATCTGCCTCGACGTGCACAACGGGAAACCCGAAGCGCTCCTCCCTGTTCCGGTAGATCTTTTCCGGCGCCTCTCCCATGTTCCGGAACCACTCGTCCACGCTGTCCTTGTAGTAGTCGAGGAGGGCGGCAAAGTAGAGAACTCCGAAGGGGTCCGTATCCCCGAACCGCACACGCCTTTCTATCCTTGCACTGGACACCCGGTCCTCCTCTCTTTAAAAAATCGGGCCGTGGATATGCTCGAGTCTGCCCTTGAGGCTCTCCACGCTCTCCCTGACCGCCTCGCTGATATCGGCTTGAGGATTTTTTATTGCCACGTCGCGGATAGATGCGAGGAGCTCCTTTTTGTCCTCCGCCACGGCACCGGTTATGGCCGCAAACATGACCGCCCAGCACCTCGCAACGTTCTCCGGGCTGTACCCCCCACCTCCCAGGAGGAGGAGCTTCCCCCCGCAGAGTTCGTGGGCCAGGTCGTGCATGGACCCGGCAACCGCCTCAAAGGTGTGCGTTGTCAGATACAGGCGGACGAGGGGGTCCTGGTAGTGGCCGTCTACCCCGCACTGGAGAATGACCACTTCGGGCGCGTACCATCGGAGAAGGGGGGGGACAATCGACTCGAAGGCCTCCAGGAAGAGGTCGCCCGGCGTTCTCGCCGGAAGGGGCACGTTTACGCTGTATCCATACCCTTGCCCCTCCCCGAGCTCCAAGGTGGAGCCGCTTCCCGGGTAAAAAAGAGGGTCGAAACGGTGCAGGGAGACGGTGAGGATCTGCTCCCGGTAAAAATACTCCTGGGTCCCGTCGGCGTGGTGCCCGTCGATGTCGACAACGGCAACCCGCTCGATATCGAACTCCGAGGTGAGAACCCTGACGGCAAGGGCCACATCGTTGAACACGCAAAACCCCCCCGCGCTGCTGTACCGGGCATGGTGAAGTCCTCCGCCGGGATTGAAGACATGGTCGTATTCCCCCCGGGCGATGAGCCGCGCCCCTGCGGCGGAACCGCCGGCGCTGGCAGAAGCGCGATTGAAAACCCCGGGGTATGCAGGTGTGTCGCCGTAATCGAGAAATCCCGTTCCCTCTTCGCTCTTTTTCTTGACAAATTCGACATACTCCCTCGCGTGCGCGAGCAGGAGCTGCTCTTCATCCGCCACCGGGGGCTCGACAACGGCCACCGAGGCCGGAATGATACCGAGTTTTTCGAGCAGATCTTTCGTGAGGGCATATCGCTGCCAGACAGAGGGAAAAGGAGAGAGGCCCCTGTCCTCATACACGGGATGGTATATGAAAGCGCACTTTTTGGACATCAGAAAAAAGGGGGGAGCGTCTCCCCCCTGCCTGATCTTTTACGCTACTAGGACGTTTCCAGATCCCTGAGCTTACGCCGGAGGAGCTTGCCCACCATCGTCCTCGGCATGGCGTCGATAAACTGGATCTCTCTGGGCAGCTTGTAAACGGCGATCTTTCCCTTGCAGTGCTCGACGAGCTCCTTCTTCAGCTCTTCAGATGGCTCGACTCCCTCATTGAGCGCCACGAAGGCCTTCGTTTTCTGACCCATGACTTCGTCGGGGATACCGATAACGCCCGCATCGGCAACGGAGGGATGGGTCACGAGCGCCTCCTCGATCTCCTCGGGCCCGATCCTGTACCCGGAAGATTTAATCAGGTCATCCTCCCGGGAGAGGAACTGTATGTACCCATCTTCATCCATGGTCACCACGTCGCCCGCCTGGCACCAGCCATCCTTCACGGAGGTGCCCTGCCTCTCCGGGTCTCTCCAGTAGATGGTACCCGTTGGGCCCACGACGACCATCTTTCCGATCTCGCCGGGCTTGCAATCTTGGCCCTCGTCGTTGACGACTTTGACAACATATCCCGGCACCGCCGTTCCTATCCATCCGGGCTTTACCTTCTTCGTCACGGCGCTCGAGACGAAGACGAACATCATCTCCGTCGTCCCGAGACCCTCGAAGATTTCGAGGCCGAACTTTTCCTTCCAGTCCTCGTAGGTTTTCGCCGTCAGCGCCTCGCCGCCGCCGGTGCAGATGCGAAGAGAGCTGTAATCCCAGTCGGCGGGATTGATCTCGACCAGCATCTTCCGGTAGGCGGTGGGAAGGGCCGAGAGGATGGTGATCTTGTGGTTCTCGATGTTCTTGAAGAGATCCTCGGGAGTGAACCGCGGGATGAGCGACACGGCTGCCCCGAAGCGGAAGGGGATCGTTCCGATGGTGGAGTAGCCCGCAGCCATGGCAAGGGGTGCGGGACCCCCGATGACATCGTTCTCATTCACTTCCCAGCAGTACTTTCCGAACCCGTCGGGGATGATGAGAAATTCCTCGTTGAAATGAACGGTGCCCTTGGGAAGGCCCGTCGTCCCCGACGTGAAGAGCAGGAGGCCCACGTCCATGCGCTCCTTGGGAACCGCCTCGCAGGTGTCGGGATTCTTCATCAGGTCCGAAAAAGGAATGAACCCTTTCCCGCGGATCTCGTCCTCCTCACCGCCGACGACGACGATGTGCTCCACCGTCTGGAGATCCTCCTTCGCCTTTTCCACCTCTTCCAGAAACATGGCCGACACGATGATGATCTTCGACTCGGAGAGATTGGCCACATGGGCGATCTCTGTCCTGGCGAACAGTATCGACGTGGGCAGGGCAACCGCACCGATCCTCAGTGCCGCGAAGTTGCAGTAGAGAAGGGGCGGGATGTTGGGCATACGCAAAAAGACCCTGTCGTTTTCCTCTATCCCGAGTTTCTTGAGCCCATTGGCAACCCTGCAGATGTTGGACAAAAACTGCGCGTAGGTTATCTCCTGGTCCATGAATTTAATTGCTACTTTGTCACCCCTCCCCGCCTTGACGTTCGCGTCGATCAGCTCTTCGCAGGCGTTGAAGTTCTGGGGGACATCCCTGTACTCTGCCAGGTCATAGGGCCTCTCGGGCCAGCTTTCCTTCGGCGGCAGATAGCTTTCCGGTATCTTTCCCATTGGAACCTCCTCCCGTGAAATGGTGTTTCAAATCCCTACCTGTCGACAAGGTTCTGCGCCGCTTCCTCACAGGGCATGAGCCTGCCCAGCTCCCTGTCCATCCGGGGAAAGACCTCGTCGGGATATCTCGAATCATCCTTTTCAAAAACGAGCAGGGCGGGAACGGTTGTGCCGAAGTCCTCTTCGAGGGCGCCTTTGGTCCCGAACACGCCCCTTTTGGGAGCGGGAGGACCGGTGCAGGAGGCATTGTAGGTCCTGAAGATGTTCCCTTCGAAGGTTTTCATATCCGTTACGGTCACGATGAACCCTTCCTTTCCCTTCAGCTGCTCCAAAAGCTCAAGGGTCTTGGGGATGTCGCAGAAATACTGCTTCGCAGGGTCCACAGCACTGCTGTAGTAGAACTCAACTTTCATGGCTCGATAACCTCCTTCACTTTGATTTTGAAAAAGCGTTTTATTGATTTTGGGCCAAAAACAGCAAAATCCACGGCCGGTGAACCCGGCCGTGGATTTACCTTATTTACCGTTGAACATCTTTCAGACCGGCACTATGCCTTCTCGAAGTAACCACACTCTCCTTCTATTCCATCCTTGGGAATATTGATCGCTAATGGATACTCGATCTTCATGCACTGGCCGATGTAGGCCTCGGCGATGAAGGGGTCCAGGGCCGGGCTGAAGTTCTGGCAATTTTGACAATCAGGAACTTTTTTAGCCACGATAAGACCTCCTTGTTTTTTTCAGTAGCTGCTCATCAATCCTCGATGAGGAATTTCGGAACCGACCCCACGAGATCAGCCTCGGTTAGGGGCGATCCTGACACCTTCTTCCCCCGCACGCTCTTGGTGATGGGGATCGGCTTCCCCTGGAAGTCCGCCCTCGCCTGGGGTGGTTTGTTCACCTTCGTCGGATCGGTGATCGCCCCCCACTCCTGGTCCTCGGCATATGCGGGCAGCATGTCGTGGGGCGGGTCGGCCGGATCCGGGCCGCTCTGCCGTACCCCTTTTCTCAGCGCATAGGAGAAGACACCGTCACACCCTGCGCACTTTATCTTCCCTTTGAAGTTCCAGAAGGTGAAGGGGTCGAGGTAATTTCTCACCCCGCAGTCGTGCTCCACGATGAGTGACGTCGTTTTGAAATAGCTCATATTTTACCCCCTATTGTTGTTTCAGTAGTGATTATATAACCTCTTCCTCGTACAGCTTTTCGATGTCGCTGCCGCCAAAGCCGCAGAACTTCGCCAATATCGCTTCGTTATCGGCTCCCACGGGCTTGAACGCCCAGTTGGTCCGCGGAGGCGTATCGGACATGAGGTACCCGGCCGACTGGATCTGCAGGTCCCCGAAGTGGGGATCGTCGATAAACTCGCAGGTTCCCCTCATCTTGTAGTGCTCGTGCTCGGAGACTTCCTTGGAGTTCCACACGGGCTGGTTGATGATGTTGTTCTGGTCGCAAATTGCCGCGACCTCTTCCTTCGTCTTGTCGGCAGCCCACTCCTCGATCGCCGCGTAGATCGTGAACTGGTTCTCCGGCTGCAGACGGTCCTTGTGGGTGGGGAACTTCTTCGCCAGGTCAGGCTTTCCGATCATGTTGCAGAGGGTAGCATAGTCGTCATCTTCGTGTGCGGAAACGAGAATGTAGCCCTCCTCGAGCTCCTGAGGGTTGTCCGACTTGGGGTATGAGGACTTCCCGCACTTGATGTTGCCGTGGACGCAAAGGAGGATATCCCACTGGCCCCACCTCTGTGACACGAGGCCGTACCTGCCGTAGAGGGCGATGCAGTCTGAGAGGTGCCTCTGGGCTCCGTGGACCTGTGAGTATTCCATGAAGTTGCCCTGGCCCGAGATGTTGTCCCTCCACCACATGTTCGCGAGAATCTGGAAGGCAGCCATCGCACCGCCCCAGTAGTCCATGATCCAGATGGTCTGCTTCGAGGGCATGCCACCCTTCTCGGCCTGCAGGCCGGTGACGGAGAAGCAGCCGCCCTGGGCCTGTCCGAGGATGTCGTAGGAAGCCCTGTTCCTTCCGGGGCCCCATCCGCCGAAGCCTCCCATCCACTGGTAGATGATGCGGGGATTCACTTCCGCAGCCTGCCGGTAGCCGACGCCCCACCGGTCGAAGGTACCCGCACGGTAGTTCTCGCTCTGGGTGTCGGCCTTGGCCTGCAACATCCTCATGATCTCCACGGCCTCGGGCTTATGGAAGTCGAGAGCCAGGAAGTACTCGTTGTGGTTGGCACCGAAGAAGCCAAGCCCCGTCCCCTTGTCCGGCATCCACCGGGAGAGGGGATAGAGGAAGGGCTCGTTGAAGGGGGTGGTGTGCCTCATGGGCTCGCCCCGCTTGGGCAGCTCGACCTTGATGGTCTGAGAGCCGAGCTCCGCCAGGTACGCCGCGTTTGACGGGCCGAGAATGTACTGGGTAGTCGAGATGGACACTTTCCCCTTGAGCACCTGGGGCTTGCTGTGCCTCTTCTTGGGATCGAAGACGCTCCTGCAGAAGTCTTCGAAGGTCATTTCTTTGAGTTCTTTTGATAATGTCATCAGATCACCCCCGATTTCTTTAAGTTCTTCATGTCTTCCCTGTTGAACCCGAGCAGCCTCCGATAAACGTCATCGTTATCGTGGCCGATGGGTCTGCCGATCGTCTTGACCCGGCCGGGAGTCTTCTGGCCGATGAAAACCGATGATCCGATGAGGACCGTACCGTAGTTGCTGTCGTGAATCTCCTCCACGTGCCCGCGGTACTTATAGTGCGGAAACTCGCAGACCTCGTCGAAGAAGGAAACGCCGCCCGATGCGACCTCCTCCTCCTGGAGGGCCACCTCGCACTCGTACCGGGTGTGGTCCTTCATCCACTCCACGAGACAGGTGTAGGTCTTGACCTGCATGTAGTGGGGGAGCCTGTCGGTGACCACCTTGAGCTTTGGATCCTCAACGATATGGTCTTCGATCTCGGGTTTTTCCTTACCCACCGTCCTCCAGATCCGGAACCAGAGCCGGTCGTGGCCGCCGCCCACCATGATCTGGCCGTCGGAACAGGGATTGACGGCGTAGATGTTTATGGCGAGGTCCCAGTTTCCATAACGGGGCCTGACCGATCCGTCCATGCCGTACCATCCCCAGTTGTAGTCGATGATCCGCATGACGCCTTCCGCACCCGTTCCTTCCACGAACTGTCCTTTTCCGTAAAAGGAATCTCTCGCGATAAGCGCCGCCATGACGCCGAGACACGCGAAGGTTCCGCCCACCTGCTCGGCCATCCACCATCCCGAGCGGACCGGCTGGCCTCCCATCTCCTTCGGGGCGCCCGTTCCGTGGGTGAAGCCCATGGCGTTCTGGGCGACGGGATCGTGCATCCAGGGCTTATCCTTCAGCGGGCCCCACTGCCCTCTCTGTCCCACCCAGAGGTACACCAGGCGGGGGTTGATCTCCGAGAGCTGGCGGTAGCCGATGCCCCAGGCGTCGAACTGACCCGGCGGGTAGTTCTCGATGAGGACGTCGGTGTGGGGAATGAACTTCTTCAGTATCTCACGGCCCTCTTCCTTCTCCAGGTCGAGGGTGACGGCGAGCTTGCTCCTCGCCTCGCAGAGGAACCGTGCGCCGCACTTCTCGCCCTTCGTGTCCTCGAACATGTAGTTTTCCCTGCCGAATGGCGTGAGCTGCCGCAGTGGGTCTCCCGTCGGCGGCTCCACCATGATGACCTCGGCACCCATCTCGGAAAAATGGGACGAAGCCCAGTGGCCGATGATCATCCTCTGGGAGCAGTCCAAGACCCTGATTCCCTGCAGCGCCTCCGGTTTGCCATGGTTGAACTCCTGCCGCACCGCCGCTTCCAGCCAGAGGTTGTAGGCTTTCGCCTCGTCGCTCACTCCGGCGTAGACTTCGTCAACGGTCGGTGTCGGCGTCGCTGGCCATTTCAGTACCTTGATAGTCGGTAGAGTTTTTCCTTTTTCACGATAAGCCATTCTACCCCTCCTTGTTTAATGACTTGCTTGCTACAGCCTTACGGGTAAATGATACTTAAATAGAGGTTGTCCCCTTGCATCCCCCCTTTCCCAAATAATTTTTCAACAGCCGACTTCTGCCTATACTGACTATAAAAGTAGACACTTACATAAAAATAAAACCCTTACTCCCCCCCCTCACGACTATTTTGGATGGGATATTCTAGAAACGCGTTTTATTCTATTACCACTATCCGAAGATTGTCAAGAAAAAAATTAACGCTAGTTTATTTTTTCCCTGCCTTCGCTTTCTTGGGGCGTTTCATCAAAATGTGCGTCCCCACGGTCCCGTATGCGATGCCGTCTCTGTTCGGCGCAATAAGGGGAACCGTCCCGACGACTTCCCATCCATCATCTCCCTCTTCGTTCAGCCAGGAAATATCGCTCGTGAGCCCTTCGGGAGTTTCCTGAAACATCACCATTCTGTCCTTGTATTCCCATTTCATATGCGTCTCCTCCTTCGCTAAGTAGTTATATTCAAAAGGCGTTCTATTAAATTTCGAACCCCAGAGCGGAAGCTATACGCTTTCTGAGGGCTGCATACTTCTCCCGGATATCTTCCCTGCTGCTTACCACATCGATCATGGAAACGGTAACCTCGTCGTTCAGCGCTCGAAGGAGCTTTCCCTCACCGGCCTCTCCCATCCCGCTTACCAGTGCTCCCTGTGTCTTCATGTATCCGGGGTTTTTGATAAGGTCTACCTGGAAATCGTATTCGTACAGC
>JBFFNJ010000040.1:0-11992 GCA_041563215.1 Candidatus Deferrimicrobia bacterium
CCCGGCCGATTTTTACCAGCAAGCTCGTCTTCGCCTCATACACCGGAGGGAGCAAAAAGGATAAACAAAGTCCTATGGATACCCACAGGAGAAACATGAACACGATTTTCGTCTTGTGCTTGAACAACAACGTCAGGAAGTCCCGCAAGCCCTTTTCCGGATATTTCTGTCTCATCTACCGGCCTCTTTTCCGCACGCTACCTCGAATGATCCTCGATTATGACTACTTCGACGTGTCGATTCCCATACGACCGCTGCCCACCGGTGCGCTATAGGTGAAGCCGAACTGGGGCACGAGCCTGTTGATATATTGATCAACCCACAGGTTGACGTCGGCAATGGTTTTTTTTGGAACATGGACAATATCATACGGCTTGAGGACGATGTCCTGTCCAAGGTCCGTGCCGTCGGCCACCTTTTGCATGTCCACCGAAAATACAATGGGTGTATCCGCCGGTCCCCGGCGAATCACCAGCACTTCGCTCCTTCCCCCTGTATCTTTCATCCCCCCCGTCTGGGAGATCGCCTGGAGAACCGTCATGGAGCCCACCAAGGGGAGCAATCCGGGTTTGGCGACTTCCCCATCAACGTAAATCCGTTGATTGCTGAACGTGCGGACGATTACGGTGATCTCCGGCTTTTCTAAAACTTTCGAATATCTATCCGTTAGGATATTCGTCAATTCCGCGGGAGTTTGGCCTGCAGCCATGATCTCGTGGGCCAATTGGAGAGAAATCCGGCCGTCAGGACGGACAATTGCCCGTTCGTTCAGTTCGGGACTGTAGAAAAATTTTATCTCCAGCTCATCTCCCGCATGGATGCGGTAATCCTCCGCGGAAACGGAATAGGAATGCGTCTCCGATTTCATGGCATCCATAAGGGAAACATTCTTTACGCCGGAGGAAGCGCAGGAAGTCAAAAGGGTGAGTGCGAAGAGACCAACCGCCATCGCCTGTTTCATCTTCTCCCTCCCCTACAATGGATTTTGGAAAAACCTCAAATTTTTCATTTTGACCGTTTCAACAGGCAGGCTACCGCCGTAAGGGAATGAACTCCCATTCTTTCGATGTCTCGTCGAAACTTGCCCCTCTACGCTTTGCTAAGCAGCGATACTGACATCCGGATGTCCTTACTGATTACCCTGCTTCGTGTTTCCGTGAGAAAAAGCAAAAACCAGGATTTCCGCCTAATCCCCGGCATACTTCTGTACGCTAGAGGGAGATACAGCACCTCTATTCACTTTTTTGAAAATTCATGCAGTTAACAGCAAGTGTTTATTTAAACTACAGATCAGAAATTATGCAAATTTCAATCCATGTTGTTCGCAACACTATCTGCCTGAAATATAATAAGAATTAATTCCCTTTCCAGGGGGAGATCCCAATTCCCTTCTCACTTTATATAAATAATTGCTTTCTTTGGGAAAACATATGAACCGCTGATACCAAACCATCGACTTGCAAGATATCCCGGCCGGGCCAAAGACCCCTTCTCGGGCGTCCATCCGATAACCATTCCTCCCGGGCTGTGTCCGCGCAGGTGTGCCCTTTCCCAACCGCGTTTTCGCCGTCCTCCCAGGACTGTAAGGTAACCTCGCCCGGGGAGATTTAAGGCGATGGGGAGAAGATGATAGACTCAAGCAAAAACTCCTATGAGCGAAAACGTTACCCTCCCCGTCTGGCTCGCCGTAATCATCATCCTTCTTGCGGCGTGGGCTGCCATGGACCGCCTGCTGATCCCGAGCGTCCGATGGTTCCTGCGCCGCCGCGTCAACCTGGTGCTCGAGGAGATCGGGAAGCGTCTCTCCCTGGAGGTCCGCCCTTTCTCCCTGACCAAACGGCAGGTGCTGATCGAAAGACTGATGTACGACCCGAAAATCCTGGAGGCGGCGGGAGCCCACGCGAGGGAAAACAACATCCCGCGCAACGTGGTAATGGCGGAGGTCGAGCGTTTCGCGAAAGAGATCGTCCCCTCTTTCAACGCATACGCCTACTTCCGGATCGGGTACTGGGTCGCGAAAAAGACCGCGGGAATTCTCTACCGGGTGCGCGTGGGGTTCACGGACGATGCAGGCCTTGCCGCAGTGGACCCGAAATCCAGCGTGATCTTCGTGATGAACCACCGGAGCAACATGGACTATGTCCTTGTCTCCTACCTGGCGGCAACCCGTACCGCCTTGAGCTACGCTGTGGGGGAATGGGCGAGAATCTGGCCCCTGCATACGCTCATACGTTCCCTTGGCGCCTACTTCATACGGCGGGACTCCGGGAATCCCCTGTACCGTCTCGTGCTGGAGCGTTACGTCTCCATGGCCACCGAGGGAGGGGTCGTTCAGGCGATCTTCCCGGAAGGAGGCTTGACCCGGGACGGCTCGATGCGCCCGCCGAAACTCGGTCTTCTCGACTATATGACCCGCTCCTTCCACCAGGGGTGGGACCGGGATATCGTCTTCATCCCGGTCGGAATCAACTACGACCGGACGTTCGAGGACCGGAGCCAGCTGATTTCGCTGGACAAGAATGCACCGAGAAAAAGCATCCCGTTCGCAATCGGGACCTCGCTGAGATTCCTCCTGCGCAACCTCCTACTCATGCTCCGTGGCAGGTGGTACCGTTTCGGCTACGCGTGCGTCAACTTCGGCTCCCCGGTATCCTTGAAGGAATATTGCCAGCGAAACGGAATCGACTTCCGCGCCTTGCCGAGGGAAGAGAGATTCATAAAAGTGGATGCACTGGCCAGGGAGCTCATGGCGGGAGTCGGAGGGGTAATCCCGGTCCTGCCCGTCTCTCTCGTAGCGACCGCGTTTCTAAGCCAGGGTGGAAACCGATTAAGCGAGCTCGACCTGAAAGTCGAGGCCCACAGGCTGCTCACGGCACTCACGGAGGCGGGCGCCCACATCTACATCCCCCGCAAAGACCACGATTATGCCGTCAATGTCGGTTTGCGAATGCTTACCCTTCGTCATATGGTGGAGGAAAAGAACGGTCTTTATATCGCCGACCCCGGAAACATTCCTCTCTTGCAATACTACGCCAACTCCATCCGTCACCTGTTCCCCGGCCGCTCCCCTCCGGTCCGGCATGGATTCCCGGTGACACCTTCTGAATGATCTATCCGATCGACCCCTTTCGCCCGAGTTCGTCGTACAGATTGTCCCGGAGCGACTCCGCGATCGGGGAAGGGGAAATCTCCAGTGCGCTCTCCACGCATTCGAGAGCCTCCCTGCGTCTCCCCAGCAACCGCAGGACACTGGCCTTGCCGGTCCAGGCCTCGCTGCAATCCGGATACACACCGATCGCCCTGTCGTAGACCCCTAACGCTTCCTCGTATCGTTTTGCAGCCGCAAGCGCGTCGGCTTCCCTGACGTATGCATCGGCAAGCTGTTCCGGATCCATCACTCCTCCCTTTTCTACGATCCGGGGTGGGCAGCGTCGGAAGCGAATTTCTCCAATGCCCCTTCCATCTTTTTGAGGACGTGGTCACACCCGGTAATCCCGTGTCGTCTTTTCATTTCCCACGGATCGGTGTACCCGACCCAAACTATCCCTGCTCCGTCCTCCCACACGAGGATCTTCAGGGGAAGGTCGATGCCGACACTCTGCTGGCATTTCATCAAGGGGGTCCCACCTTTGGGATTCCCGAAGATCAGCACCTCGGTGAACCCAAGCTCCATCCCGACCTTCTTGGCTCCTGCCGCGTGATCGATGCGGTTGAAAAGCGTCATCCCCCTCTCCACAATAAGCCGTCCGAGCCGATCCGCGGTCTCCTGCGCCCCGAGCGAACTTTTCACGGATACCAGTCCATCTCCCGCATATGCCGACGAGACCAGAAACAGGGCAAGCACCAGCGGGACAAAGAGCACTCTACGCATATGTATCCTCCCCCTTGATGATTTGACAAACATCGTGCCGAAAACCCACCCAGCGAGGCTGCCTTCCACTATCTTCCCGGTGTTTCTCCCTTAAGATGCAGATTTCTCCGGAAGATTCTCCTGTAAAGCTTCCGGGAACCGAAAGTTCTCATTGGATCCGGAAATCTACCCGGCTGTCCTTTACCTTTTCCTTTTTTTCTGGTGGAAGAGATTTCGGCTCCGTGAGAAAGAGCCGATCCGCAGTCACCTTGTTCGTCTTCAGGAGATACTCTTTCACGTTTTGCGCCCGCTCCAACGCCATGAGCCGCAAATCGTCCGTCGTGACCTCGATGTGGGTAAAGAGCAATTTTTCCATCTCGGGGACTGGGAGAGCCTTCGCGATTCCCAGGAAATTCCTAGGTTTCGGGAATTTTCCTGCTTTATACGCTTTTTTGAGGTATTTCGGGTATTCCTCGGGTTTGATCACGACCTCATCCAACGGGATCTCCGCCATTGCCTTCTTCCCCATGTCCTTCCATTTCTGGGTTTTCACCTTCCTTTGAAACAAGGTATTGCGCAGCTCTTCCTTGTCCCGTTCGATGTCCACGTGCCCTTCGATTTCCATTTTCAGGGATGGCCGCTCAAAGAGAACCTTGGCCAGGTCGGAAAGCTTCTTCTCCTCGGGTCCCGGGATCGTGGAGCTGCCGTACTCGAATTCCAGGTAACTTAGCTCTTCCCCTCCCCCGAGAACCGCCCCCAGGAGGGCAAACGGGGAGGTGGCGGCTTTCACGAGGATATTCTTCAGAATCTTGAGTATGATGCGGCCGGTGCTGAACTTGGGGTCGTCCAGGTTCCCCGTCACCGGCAGGTCGAGCTTGATCTGCCCCTTACGGTCCTTCAGGAGTGAAATCGCCAGCTTGACCGGCAGCGTCGTCGCCTCGGGGCTCTCCACCTGGTCCCCCAGGGTCAGCTGGTCGAGAAAGACCCGGTGCTGGGAATTCAGGTCCTGCTTCACGATGAGGTATTGGAGCTCCAGGGAGAGAATGCCCTTTTGGATGGTGTATCCGGCGTACTTCCCGGAATAGGGAGTCAGGGAAACGAGGTCCATATTCTTGAACATCATTTTGAGATCCACAAGGAACGTATCCGGAAACGGATTGAGCTTGCCGGAGATGACCAGGGGCGCCTGGTTCTCCAGGATTCCCTTCATGTTCACTTCCGCCTGCTGTCCCTTCTCCGAGGAAAGCCCGGAGATCTCCCCTCCGACATCGAGCATTTTCGCGGAAAAATCCGGTTCGATGTAATAGTCGGAAAAATGGATCGCCCCCCCTGGAAGATGACCTGTTCGACCATTACCTTCGTGGGAGCCACCGGAGACATCGCTTGTTCCTCCCCCGCGCCGCCCTCTGTCCCTTCACCGCCCTTCCACTTGAAGACCCTCCGGACGTTCAGCCCGCCCTCGTTGTAGATGATGAAGCGCAAGTAGAAATCGGTCAACCCGGCCCGGGCGATCTCCACATGGGTACCCGACGGGGAATACCCGACATCCATCCCGGTCAGATCCAGTGAGGCGATATTCAGAAAGTCATCCGACTTCTCCTTGTCGACAGACGCGAAAGTCTTAAGAGACGCCTCTCCCGTGTAGGCCGCTTCCAGATCGCCATCCTCCGAGGAGGCAACGGAAAGCGTACCGTCTGCGAAAACCTCTCCGCTCCTTACGATGATGTTCACCTTCTCGGTGAAATACGGCTGCAGTGCCACGATACCGACGGTTTTCACGACCAGGTCCAGCCGGGAGGAAACCGGATTGATGCCGACTTCTCCTTCGGCGGAAACCGATCCGCTCTCGTTCAATCCGAAAGTGAGCGAAGCCCGCCCTTTCCTGTCCCGTTCCGTCGACAGGTTTTCTCCCCGGAAGGTGATCCGATCCGCCGTCAAGGATACGGGCTCCGGAAATCTCCTGTCCTCCACCCGGAACGTGTACTCGTCCAGCCGTATGTTTTTTACCGCAATCGCCCAGGGAGTTTCTCCTTGCGATTCTTCCCCTGCCGGAGGGACATCCCCATCGGACGGAGCCTGGGAGAACAGCGTCCCCAGATTCCATTCTTTCCCTTCGGGACGTTTCATGAAGATTGCGCCCTTGCGGGTGGAGATCCTGCCAATGGAAAGCTTGCGCTTCCGAAGGTCCATTGCGGTATTTTTCACACCCACTTCGGAAATCGAGAGAAAATCTTCCTCTTCCCCTTTCTTTCTCAGCCGCAACGACCGTAGTCTCACGCTCAGGCCGGCCAGATTCGCTTCCATCTCCCGGCCGGTTCGGGCAAGCCGGTATCGTGCGGACAGATCCACCTTCCCCTCTGCCACATCGAACAGGATCTTTTCCGTGAAGTACGTCGTGTATTTTCGGGGGAGCACCATCCCGAGTTTCAGAGACCCCTCGGAGGCAAGAGGGCTCACGGAAAAATTCCCGGACATGTCCAACGTCTCGTGCGACTCCGTCTTCAATGCCAAAGCGAAGTCGGACTTCTCCTGTTTCGCATTGGTGAAATTGCCGACCTCGATCTCGACAAGGTGCAACGTTGTCCGAAACGGCTTCTCTCCGGAAATGTCGGAGAACATGACGCTCCCGTCCACTACCTGGATCCTGTCCGCCTTTATGGCGATCCCGGCAGGCGTTTCCTTCTCTCCTTCCTTCGATTTCTCTTCTGTCTTTCCCCCGGAGTCAGGGGTTTTCGGATCGGGAAAAAGTGACAGGAGATCGATCCTTCCCGCCTTGTCCCGCCGAATCTGGATTTCGGGCGACTTTACCAGGATCGAGGAAAAATGGAATTCCCGGGAGAACAGTTCGGATGACGATATCGAAAGGTCCAGCAAAGGGAGGCGAAGGAGCCGGTTTCCCTCGGCGCTTTCCACTTCGATCGTGTCGAACGCGACCTTTCCGGCAAAACCCAGGGTGGGCAAATGGTCGGCATATTGAGTAAACGTCAGTGTCCCTTGGGAATTCAGGAATGCCGACGGAATCCGGATGGTCAGCGGAAAAGGCACATAGTCGAGGTAATACGGAATATCGAACTTCTGTATGTCGAAATCGAAGGAGGTTTCCAGGGAATCCTTGAAGGGTTTGGTCTTTCCGCGAAAAGATACGGGGGTCCCGTTCAGTGTGGCCTCGAGAACCGGCTGAACGTAAGTATCCACGTAATACGGGAGGTTGGATAGAAACGGGATATTGACGTTGACCTCCCGGACAGTGTGCCGTATCTCTTTTGGCCCATCGAGAAAATCGATGCTACCGTCGCGTATCTGGATATTGTTCACCGAATAGCGCATGGGTTGCGAGGAAGCACGAGGCTCCGAACCGGCGGATGATTCCGGTTTCGAAGCGAATTACTCGATCAGATCGGAAAAATTGTAGCTCCCGTCCTTCCTACGGGCTACCTGCAGGTAGGGATTTCCAAGCCGAACCTCCTTTATGATCACCCCTTTTTTGATCAGGGAGAGGATCTGGAGGTTTCCGTGCAGTTCCCCGAAAGACAGGAAGGTCTGCTGCGGATCCCGGTCCTTGATCGTGAAGCCGTCCAAACTCACCGAAAGGATGAAGGGATTCACTCGCACCTTCTCGATTTCCACCTCCCGGCGAAGCGTTTCCGAAAGATTCCGGGTCAGGAAATATTTCAGGAGGGGCGGAACCGCAAAGAAACCGACGAGCGTGTACAAAAGCAGGGCGATCCCGATCCCCAGGAGTACCTTATGGACCCGGGGCAAGGAACGGACGGTTTGCAGGTTTGCCATGGGGCAATCTCTTCTTTTCTTGAAGTGAATCGCGGCTTTCCGGGTCTACGATTACGTGAGAACGCGTTTTTGCCCTGTGAATGGACGAATATTTTGATTTTTTGGGACTGCCAACCCATCGTCAACAACCGGGAAAGGAATACCGCCGCCGGGCAGAGGTTCCCCTCGATTCCGCGGGAAAGGTATAGTAAATACAAGGGGAGGGATATTCCGGCGCGCGAACTTCCGGGGGAAAAAGAATTCTCTCAGGGAAAGGGCTGCGATGAAGAAAAAGCTTTTCAGCACTCTTGATTATGTCAAAACCGATATCTGGACACCCCCCCCACAGGAGCTTTCCCGGACGAAAACTTTTTGTGTAAGACAACTGAAGGTCCTTCTCCTGGCATTCCGGGGATTTCAGGAAGATCAATGTTCCGTGAAGGCATCGGCGTTGACCTTTTATTCGCTGCTCTCCGTGGTTCCGATCGTCGCCATGATGTTCGCAATCGCCAAGGGATTCGGTTTCCACAAGAAACTCCAGGCCCAGCTTTTGGAAAGATTTTCCGGACAGGAAGACGTGCTGCTGAAGGTTTTCGAATTTTCCGACTCCATGCTCCAGAAAACGAAAGGGGGCATCATCGCAGGGATCGGTATCGCCTTCCTTTTCTGGTCCGTCATCAAAGTACTGGGAAACATCGAGCATTCCTTCAACGACATCTGGAAAGTGGAAAAGCACAGAAGTTTCGCCCGGAAATGCAGCGATTACCTCTCGGTCATGCTGATCGGTCCGTTCATTTTTCTCATGGCCAGCAGCGTGACGGTGATCATGGCGAGCCAGGTGAAATTCATCGCGATGAAAGTCGCCCGACTCGGCGTGCCTCCCGCCCCGATCCTCCTTCTCCTGCACATCTTTCCGTACGTGTTGATCTCGACGCTCTTTGCCTTCATCTACATCTACATGCCGAACACCAAAGTTCATCTGCGGTCCGCTTTGGGCGCCGGGGTGGTCACCGGCACGGTCTATCAGATGACCCAATGGGCCTACGTCACCTTTCAGGTGGGAATGGCAAGAAACAACGCCATCTATGGAAGTTTCGCCGCGTTGCCGCTGTTCCTGATCTGGATGCAGCTTAGCTGGTTGATCGTGCTCCTGGGGGCGGAACTATCCTTTGCCATCCAAAATGTGGATACCTACGGGTATCCCGTGGACTCCATGAAGGTGAGCGAATTCAACAAAAAATTTCTTTCCCTGTTGGTCGCCCGACTCGTCATAAGGAATTTTTCCGAGGGGGCCCCTCCTCTCACCGCTCCCGGAATTGCCAATACTCTGGGTATGCCCCTCCGTTTGGTTCGTCGGATTCTTTCGGAATTTACGACCAGCGGTCTCTTTACGGTGACGAAAACCGGGGAATACGAGGAAGATGCCTATCAGCCTGCCCGCGATATCCACAAGATATCCATAAGAAATGTTCTCGATACTTTGGAGAAAAGCGGTTCCGCGGATCTGGCGTTTTCCCGCACGGAGGATTTCCGCGCAATCTCGGAAACCTTGCAGGCTTTCGGCGACACCCTGGAGAAATCTTCCGCCAACAAGCTTGTCATCGACATGTAACCGGGAGCCCTCGTTCCCTTATTCGTGTCCCAATACCGGGTGCGGCTTGTACGGTGCCGCCAGGGCTTCCCGCTCCTCCTCGCTCAGCTTGACCTCGAGCGCCTCGACCGCATCCACGAGGTGCTCCATCCGGCTTGCGCCGACGATCGGGGCCGTAACGCCGGGCTGGTGGAGAAGCCAGGCAAGAGCGACCTGGGCCATGGACGCCCCCCGTTTCCCGGCAATCTCCGAAACGCCCTGTACAACCGCATGGTCGCTTCGGCGGTAATACATCTTGTGGGCATATTCGTCCGTGCGGGCGCGGGTGGTATCTCCGTACCCCCCTACGGGCGGGGGCCGAGCGAGGAGCCCCCTTGCCAGCGGACTCCAGGGGAGGATGCCGATCCCCTCCTCCCGGCACAGGGGGATCATCTCCCTTTCCTCTTCCCGGTAGAGCAGGTTGTAATGGTTCTGCATCGTGACGAACCGGTGAAAGCCGCGTCGGTCGGCAGCGGACAGCATCCGGGCAAATTGCCAGGCGAACATCGACGACGCTCCGATATATAACGCTTTCCCGGAGCGCACGACATCGTTTAGCGCATCCAGCGTCTCTTCGATCGGCGTGAACGGGTCGAACCGGTGGATCTGGTAGAGATCGACGTAATCCGTCTTCAGCCGTCGCAAGCTGTTGTCAATCGAGTGCAGGATGTGCTTTCGGGACAGCCCCCTCTGGTTGGGGTCCTCCTCCATCGCATTGAACACCTTGGTCGCGATGACGACCTTGGGCCGTCCCGGGCCGAAGTCCCTGATGGCTTTGCCGAGGATCTCCTCGCTCCGCCCGAGAGAATAGACGTCGGCGGTGTCGAAGAAATTGATTCCGAACTCCAGTGCACGGCGAATGAAAGGTCGGCTCTCCTCTTCCTCGAGCACCCACTCCCGCCAACTCTTCACGCCGTACGTCATGCAACCAAGGCAGATGCGGGACACCTTCAAGCCGGACGTGCCGAGATTGACGTATTCCATCGCTCCCTCCTTATCTCCCCACGGAAGGAGAGGATCCCTACCGGGTCCCGACCAGCGGGACGATGAGTTTCGGGTTCGCCCCCGGTTCGACGGTCACGGTCTCCTCCCTGTCCACGCCGAGAGGCTCGTTCACGAAGCGCAACCGGTGCTCCCCCACGGGAAGCTCCAGGGAGGAAATCGGGGTGACCCCGAGATACCGATTCCCCTCGTAGACCTTCGCCCAGGGAATCGCCTGGATGACTTCGAGTTTCCCCGTCCTTCGCTCCAGCAGGATCCGGAAACTCGGAAGCTGCGCCAACGCGTCTGCCGATACGCTTCTCGTGACGTATCCTTCCTTGCGGAAAAACAGTTTTTTCCCCGACAGGGGCGCAGTATCCAGATAGAAGGGAGTAGAGCCGAGAGCGGTTCCATCTTCGTAGCCAACCGAGACGTCTGCCGGGTCCGTCTCGATCCACACAAGTCCTCTCTTTCCGTGTAAGGCTCCCTCCCGTTTGGGACCTTCCCGGCCCTGCCCTGCGGGAATCGCGTTTCCCTGGTTAGGACTTGCCTTTACCGTTACCGGAACACCCGTTTGCGGATCCGGCATAGACCGACCCTGCTTCCCTCCTTCCGGCGAAGGCATCCCGAGCGCACCGGCAGGAGTGGCAACCACTCCGGGATCCCGGGAAGCGCCCCCTTGAGAGGGATCCGCAGAGACCGCACGGGATGCCTCCATCACCCTGTCGGGGGAAATACCCCTCTCTGCCGGGCCGATTCCCTTCCATAGCAGTACCCCGCCCACGATAACCGCCACCAGCGCCGACGCTAGCCCTATCCGGACCCCGCGTCTTCCCATCCCTGCGTAGGTTTCCTTCTTCTCGCGGATCATGCCCGCATTGCCGATCGCAGAGGGGACGTCGGCGACAACCGTGTCTTCTTCTCCCTGCCCGCTTCCGGGAAAAAGGAGATCCCAGAAGGCGACATGGTCGGTTCGGGAAACCGTTTCGGGGACTGCCGTGCGGATCGCCCTCGCGAAACTGCTTGCGTCCGGATATCTGTCCGTCCGGTCCTTTGACAGGCTTTTCTTTAGGATTCCCGAAATATGGGATGGAAACAACCCAAAGGGGAGGTTATTTTCGTCGTGGTCTCTCAGGCGGGAGAGAATCTCCTCTTTCCCCTCGCCATCGAAGAGCCTCCCGGGGAGAAAAAATTCCGCGGCGATAATCCCCGCGGAGAAAAGATCCGAGGAATCATCCCCGTCCTCTCCCCTGGCCTGCTCCGGAGACATATAGGAAAACTTCCCCTCCCACCCTTCCGTTCTTACCTCCCCGGGGCGCGACCCCCGGGCAATGCCGAAGTCGGTGATTTTTACCGCCCCTCCGCGGGACAATAGAAAGTTGGAGGGGCTGATGTCACGATGGACGATATTCCGGGAATGCAGATAGGCGATCCCATCCAGCATTCCTTCCATCCAGTATCTCCAGAGAGGGAGAGGGATAGGGATTGATCGCACTCGGAGTTGCGCGACGGCCTGGGCCAGGTTCCATCCGTCGACGAATTCCATGGCGAGAAAGTAGGAATTGCCCCGCCTTCCGAAGTCGAACACCTGAACGAGATTCTGATGGGAAAGCGATGCCGCGATTCGCGCCTCCCGGACGAACAGGTCCCGGAAGCGGGCGATTTCCGTGAGGCGGGGGGGAATCACCTTGACGGCGACTTTCTTCTCGAACCCTTCCTCCCCCCGCAACCTGCAAAGGTACACCTCGGACATTCCGCCGGAG
>JBFFNJ010000041.1:0-11953 GCA_041563215.1 Candidatus Deferrimicrobia bacterium
CGGCTGCAGTTTCGCATGCATACCAGAGCACAACAACCGCTTCCGCCGCGAAGGGTGATACGGGTGAGTCACCCCGGCAGGTCAGGATGATAAAGTACTGCCTGGCAAGCGGCAGCAGCATTGCAGAGGACAGGGACCTTGTGGAAGCCGCAAAAGTGGCTCAGGCCTTCCCTCTTTACGGAAGCAGGGAGGAAAAGGTTTTCCGGCCGGGGGCAACGATCATAAGCTACAACGGCAATGTCGATTTCAAGCTGGGAAAAGCCTTCAAAAACCGGAAAAACGATCCCGAAAGGGAGTGCATATTCATCCAGGAGTCCGAGCAACCATAAGCGGATGGTGGATAAAGCCTTTCTCACGGGAAAGCGTACCTGCCCAGATAATGGGTGATCACGGTTTGGCCTACCCTTTTTACATCACGCCAGGCCAAGAATAAGATCGGTTGTTATTTTATTCTTGAATTTGCCCATAATATCCCGTAAGTTATATCTATACCGAATAAGGAAGACCGGAAGGATGTTGGCCCGTTCATCGTGAAGGAGAGCTCTTTTGAACGCGCGTTGGAAACCACCGGCCAACCGGTCTGTATGATTCCAAAAGCCCCCTTGTCAAAATGGGGCGATAGGTAAGTAAAAATCCAAAAGGGGAGGCTACAATGAGGTATCGCGTACTTTTGTCGATTGTTGCATCGCTTTTGCTCGTGTTGTTCATTGCTCCGGGTTGCCAGCAGAAGCCCAAAGAGGAGGCCAAACCGGCAGCGGTCACTGAACCTGCCAAGGAGATGACGGAAACAGCCGGGGAAGCAAAGGAAGCAGCAGGCGAAGCGATGGAGGCCGGGAAGGAAGCAGCCGGGGAAGCAATGGAAGCCGGGAAGGAAGCAGCCGGGGAAGCAAAGGAAGCAGCTGAGGAAACCGCAGAAGAAGGCAAGGAGATGATGAAGGAAACGGGAAAGTAGGGAGGATACCATGAGGCGTCTTTTATCGCTGTCTATCTTCGTTTCATCCGTCCTGGTTCTTTTGATCGCCGCTGGCACCGGGGCGGAGATGGCCCAGAAGGAAGCGGGAGTGATGCTGGAGGAAGGAAAGGCGCTCTTTCAGAAACACTGCGCCGTCTGTCACCCGGAGGGGGGAAATATCATCAACTCCAAGAAAACGCTCTACAAGAAAGACCTCGATGCAAACAACATAAAGACGGCGGAAGACATCGTGAGCAACCTGAGGAATCCCGGCCCGGGCATGACGAAGTTCAGTGAAGAAAAGATATCGAACGAAGAGGCAAAGAAGATCGCCGAGTATATCCTGCACGCTTTCCAGTAATCGGAGGAAAGAGCGTATCCGGTGAATAGACGGCCGGAGCGCCGTGATTCAATTTCGGGTCTCCATCGCCACACCGGGCGTTGGAGACCCGAAGTTTTCCTTTATCAAGAAGTCCCCGAATATATAATCAAATTATGCGAACGATCCTTCTCCTCCTCGACGGCCTCGGAGACAGGGGGCATCCCCTGTACGGAGGCAAGACCCCCCTTACGGTTGCATCGACCCCGAATCTGGACAGGATAGCGGAGGCAAGCGCAACCGGGCTCTACCACAGTTACATCCCGGGCATTCCCATGTCGAGCGAAACTGCTCACTTCCTCATGTTCGGATACGATCTGTCCGAATTTCCCGGCAGGGGAGCGATAGAGGCGGCAGGACATGGCATTTCTCTCTCCGGCGGAGACGTGGCGATGCTCGCCAGGATATTTTCTGTCCGTCCGAAGGGGGGTTTCCTTTTCCTGGAGGATGAAGACCCCGATCTGGAACTTTCGGCCTGCCGGGAGCTGCAGGAGCACATCAGGCACTTTGAAACCGGAGTGTTCCAGTTGGAATTCACACCCACGGAGGGCGTTGAGGGGATACTCGTGATCCGCGGAAGCGCCTCTGAGAAGATCACCGACTCCAACCCGATCTACGAGGGGCGTCCCCTGATGGAGGTACGCCCTCTCCATGACATCGGGGCAGCCAGAAGTGCCGCAGAAAAAACGGCGCAGGCCCTGAACAGCTACCTCGTCTGGTGCCACCGCACACTCGCAAAGCACCCCGTAAACGTCGATCGGGTCAGAAAAGGACTTTACCCGGTCAATGCCCTGGGTACCCAGAGAGCGGGCAGGCAGCGTGAGGTGCAACCTTTCATGGAGAAATGGGGCATGAAAAGCCTGTCTATATCCTCCGGGGCCGTCTACCATGGGCTGTGCCGGATGTTGGGCATGGAAATCATACGGGCGGAGGAAAGTGGGGACTCTGAAAGGGATCTGCGGGACAGACTGAAACAGGCGATGGAAGCAGCGTCGTTCGACTTCATACACGTTCACACGAATGCAGCCGATACGGCGGGACACACCAAGAGCCCCGAGGCAAAAAAGGGCGTCATCGAATCTCTCGATAGGGCGCTCGCTCTGGCCGTCCGGGAGATCATCCCCGACGACGACATCCTCTTCGTTGTCACATCGGACCATTCAACTCCCAGCACCGGGCAGACGATTCACTCCGGCGAGCCCGTGCCGGTAATGATTCGGGGAAAGCTCGTCCGGGTAGACGACGTGAGCTCGTTCAACGAGCTAAGTTGCGCCCGGGGCGGACTCGGCCTTCTTCGCGGGCCTGAGTTGATGTACCATATCCTCGACTTAACGGACAGGGCAAAGCTTTGGGGGCTCATGGACTCACCGGTCAACCAGCCCTTCAGCCCGGGTTTCTTCCGTCCTCTGAAGATCGATTAAGCATGTCAAGGCGATCATATCGCCAGCCCGCAACCGGTGTTTCTCAAAGACATCCTATAAACACCGTCCATACCCTCCGTGGGCACAGCCGGATCGCCTGATCGACACCGCCGTCCTTTCCCTCAGAGTTTCAAGGACTTGCCTTCATGGAGACGGGTACGGTATCATTCTTTAAGGGAGATCCAAATGGCGCAGGACCATTACGACCTTATCGTTATCGGGAGCGGCCCGGCCGGCCAGAAGGGAGCCATATGTGCCGCAAAATTAAACAAGCGCGTTGCCGTCGTCGACAGCATCCACATGATGGGGGGCGTCTGCGTGCACACGGGAACGATCCCGAGCAAGACCCTCAGGGAAGCCATCCTCTATCTGTCGGGATTTCGCCAGCGAACGTTTTACGGAAGGGATTACATGCTCAAGGAGAAGGTCTCATTCCCGGACCTTACGATCTGGGTACAGAAGGTCGTGGAGCGTGAAATAAATGTCATCAGCTCCCAGTTGAAGCGAAACGGAATCGACGTGATAGGGGGCAAGGCGCACTTTATCGACCCCCACACCGTAGAGGTCCAGGCGGAAACGGGGCCCCTCAAGCTGACGGGGGATCACATTCTCATCGCATGCGGAACCCGCCCCCACCACACGCCGGAAATACCCCTTGACGGAAAACAGATCTGCGATTCCGACCAGCTGCTGCAGATCGAAGAGATTCCCCGCCAGATGATCGTGATCGGCGCGGGGGTTACGGGCCTCGAATACGCCTCCATGTTCACGGCCCTGAACAGGGAGGTAACGATAATCGACCAGAGGCCCACGATCCTGGACTTCGTCGACCGGGAGATCATCGACTCGCTCCTGTACCTGATGCGCCGCTACAGGGCTACGTTCCGCCTCTCCGAAAAGGTGCTGTCGGTAAGCAAAGACAACGATTCCCGGGTCGTGGCAAGGCTCGAAAGCGGGAAGGTAATTCGCGGAGATTTTCTCCTTCACACGGCGGGGAGACAGGGGAATACGGACACGCTCAACCTCGAGGCCGCCTCCCTGTCCTGCGACGGTCGTGGGCGGCTTGCCGTGAATGACCAGTTTCAGACCGAAGTGCCCCACATCTACGCAGCCGGAGATGTCATCGGTTTTCCCGCCCTCGCAGCGACCTCCATGGAGCAGGGAAGGCTTGCGAGCTGCCATATGTTCGGCGTTCCCGGAAAAATCTCAGCAGAACTGCTCCCGTACGGAATCTACACGATACCGGAAATATCCATGGTGGGGATGACGGAGCAGCAGCTCACGGGCGGAAAAGTACCCTATGAGTTCGGGATCGCCCGTTACGAAGAGATTGCGAAAGGCCAGATCCTCGGCGACGAGATCGGGCTCTTGAAAATTCTCTTCGATCCCAAGACCCTCAAAGTACTCGGCATTCACGCGATCGGCGAAAATGCTACCGAGATAATCCACATCGGGCAGGCCGTGCTGGCCATGGGAGGGACCGTCGAATACTTCCGCGACACGGTATTTAACTACCCCACCCTCGCCGAGGCCTACCGGGTAGCTGCTCTCGACGGGCTCAACAAGCTCTGAAACGATCAGGGGAATGCCAAAATCAGCCCCTTTTCCTTCCCCCGACGGCATACCCGGAATGACCGGGCCGACAGGTAGCTACTCCTGCTTGCCTGAAAGGGCCTGAATCATGGTCCGGCAAAAAGCGGGAAGATCATCGGGGACCCGGGAGGTGATCAGGTTCCCATCCCGAACCACCTCGCTGTCTTCGTAGTGAGCCCCGGCGTTTTCAAGGTCATCCTTGATGGCGAAAAAGCACGTGGCCCGCCTGTTCCGAAGCACATTTGCCGACACGAGCACCCAACCGCCGTGGCAGATAGAACCAACCACCTTATCCCGCTCTGCCATTTCCCTCACCAGCTGTACCATAGCCGGGTGGCGCCGAATGATGTCGGGGGCATATCCGCCGGGTACGACAATGCCGTCGAAATCATCAGCGCTTACCTTTTCTGCACTCGTATCCGCCGTGACGGGGTAGCCATACTTCGAGGTGTACGCCTTGTCCCCCGATCCAACCGTCGTTACCTTCGCCCCGGCCTCCCGGAAACGCAGAACGGGATACCACACTTCGAGCTCCTGGTAGAGGTTCTCAACCAGCACGGCAATGTGTTTTCCTTTCAATTCCATGTGCTTCCCCCTGCATCGATTTTTTTCACCTATTGAGATGCCTCCACGAACGATATGGCTTCCTTTCCTTCGCCGCTGAGGAGAATTTGAAGGCCCCGATGAGGTAGAATAGAAGAATCGGCCCGGCTTATTTTTCATCATACGTTTCACAAAGAGAAGGGCAATGATTTACAGCAAGAATTGATGGGCAGGGCAAGCGCCCGAAAAAAGCCGGCTGAATGCGGTAAAGAGCTGGAAAAGAGGGCAGGCCATGGTCAGGAACAAGGGAACATCCCGGCAGGGAACGGACGTGTCAGGTGAGCGGAGGAAAAGGGCCGGAAAGGTACTGGCGGAGCTGAAAAAGCTATTTCCCGAAGCAAAGATCGCCCTTAACTTCTCCAACCACTGGGAACTTCTCGTGGCTGTCGTCCTCTCGGCCCAGTGCACCGACAAGAAGGTGAACGAGGTCACGGCGGAACTGTTCCGAAAGTACCCCACCCTCGAGGATTACCTGGACGCCGACGCCCGGGAGTTCGAGGAAGACATAAAACCGACGGGTTTTTACCGCAACAAGGGGAAAAACATCCTCGCCTCCGCGAGGATCGTCAAGGAGAAGCACGGGGGAAAGATACCCGAAACGATGGACGAACTCCTTGCCCTCCCCGGGGTGGCGCGGAAAACGGCAAACATCGTGCTGGGCAACGCCCATGGAATCGTCGAGGGAATCGCGGTGGATACCCACGTCAGGAGGCTTTCCCGCAAGCTGGGACTTACCGAGAACAAGGATCCCGACAAGATAGAGAGAGACCTGATGGCCCTTCTCCCGAAAGAGGAGTGGTTCGATTTTACCTACCGGCTCATCGAGTATGGCAGAAAAATATGCCCGGCCCGAAAGCACGAATGCACGAACCACCCGCTGACAAGAATTTACCCGGCAGCCTCCGGAATATGGCCGTAGGAGCAACGACCCGATCCCAGTCGCCCTTTGAGCGTGACAGGGGACATGCGGGGGAGAAAAAATGAGGAGGAAATTATGAGAAAAAGGATGACCATTGGCGCATTCATAGCGGCTCTTGTATCGGCAGCACTACCAGCAGCCGCTCTGAATGTGGGGGACAGGGCCCCCGTTTTTACCGCAGAGTCCACGGAAGGCAGGATAAGCCTCGGGGACTTCACGGGGAAGGCTCACGTGGTTCTGGCATTCTACTATGCCGATTTCACACCCGTCTGAACGCTCGAGATGCAGGCTTTCCAGAGAGATCTGGAGAAGTTCAAGAGCCTGGGCACCCAGGTCCTGGGTGTGAGCCCCGACAGCCTTGAGACACACAAAGAGTTCAAGAAGAAAAACCGTATCGAATTCCCCCTCATCTCCGACACGGGTGGTGAGCTGAGAAAGCTCTATTCAGGAGGAAGAGTGACCTACGTGATCGACAAAGAGGGAACCATCCGCTTCATCCAGAAGGGCGTCCCTGACAATCAGAAGCTTTTGAAGGCGATCGAGGAATTCGGCAGGTAAGAGGATGAATCATGCCATATATCGGTACAGACAAGAGGGAAAAATATACCGAGGCCATCCAGAGCATCCTGGACTCCCTTCCCGAAAGTCCCGCTGAAGCGGCGGGAGAGTTCACCTACGTGATCTACAAACTTCTCGAGAAGTTCAACGGCAGGTACTGGGAAAGGGCCCTCGGCACCGGGTCGGCGGTCATGGCGATCATGGAGATGTACCGCCGTGAACATGCCGGGTACGAAGAGGAAAAGATGGCAACCCACGGGGATGTCTGAAGGGCAGCCTTTCGTTCAGGCGAATGAACAGCCGCCCCGTTCCGGGACAAAAAAGCCGAACGTCCCGGCGGGGCCGCGTTGTGTATGGATGTTTATGAAAATTAATTATTTTGCCGCCACTTATTTAGTTGTTGACGGAAGCCGATAAATGCTGTAGAAAATCACTCAATTTAACAGAGCGGGGCGCACGAAATGGGAGAAGAACGAAAACAGGTCATCGCATATTTCTCCATGGAGATCGGCCTGGAACCATCGATTCCGACCTATTCGGGAGGTCTCGGGATCCTGGCCGGGGATACGATCAGGTCGGCAGCGGACCTCGAGATTCCCTTCGTCGCCGTATCGCTCCTCTACCGGCAGGGATACTTTTACCAGAAACTCGACAAGACGGGGAACCAGAGCGAGGACCCGGTGCGCTGGCCCGTGGACGACTTCGTCGAGCCCCTGGACGCACAGACGTCGGTCGAATTGAACGGGCGCACGGTACACATTCGGGCATGGCGATACACGGTAAAGGGAGTGACCGGCTTTACGGTACCCGTGTACTTCCTCGATACCTCGCTTCCGGAGAACGCTCCGGAGGACCGCAGCCTGACCGACTCTCTCTACGGAGGGGACAGCTATTACCGCCTCTGCCAGGAGGTTGTACTCGGGATGGGCGGTGTCAAAATGCTGCGCGCCCTCGGTTACGGGGACATCAAACGCTTTCACCTGAACGAGGGCCACGCCGCGCTGATCGTGCCGGCACTGATAGAAGAGTTCCTGACGCAGCGGGGACAGACCGCATACATCGACCCCGAGTTGCTAGAGGAAATCAGAAAGCAGTGCATATTCACCACACACACCCCGATACCGGCCGGCCACGACAAGTTCCCCGAAGACCTGGCAGAACAGATCCTCGGGAAACAGCGGTGGCACCTGGTGAGGGGGTGCGGACAGAACGACCACCTCAACATGACGGCGCTCGCCCTCCACTGTTCCCAGTTCGTAAACGGCGTGGCCATGAAACATGGCCAGGTGTCCAGGAACATGTTCCCCGGCTATCCCATAAGCAGCATTACGAACGGCGTCCACACCCCGACCTGGGCATCCCCCCCCTTCCAGAAGCTCTTCGACCGTCATCTTCCCCAGTGGCGGATAGACCCTTTTTCGCTGCGGTATGCAATCTCCATCCCGGGCGAAGAGGTCTGGCAGGCCCACATGGAGGCAAAGAAGCTTCTCATCCAATATGTCAATACCGAAGCAAACGCGGGATTTGACAAGGACATCTTCACCATCGGCTTTGCCCGCAGGGTCACGGACTACAAGCGCCCGACCCTGCTGCTCCACGACATGCAAAGGCTCCGGGCAATCATGAAAAAGCAGGGGCCTATTCAGATCGTCTTCGCCGGGAAAGCCCACCCCCGGGATGAAAGGGGAAAAGACCTCATCAGGCACATTTACACCGTGATAAAAGAGCTGAGGGAAGAGATCAAGATGGTTTACCTCCCCAACTACGACATGGCTCTGGGAAAACTTCTCTGTGCCGGCGTCGACGTGTGGCTCAACACCCCGCTGCCGCCGCTTGAAGCCTCGGGCACGAGCGGGATGAAAGCCGCGGTCAACGGCGTCCCGAGCCTGAGCGTCCTCGACGGATGGTGGGTCGAAGGGCACATCGAAGGGGTAACGGGCTGGTCAATCGAAGATGGCATCGGGCCCACCACCGGGGAGAGAGAAGCTGTCGATGAGCGGCACGTGGATGCCCTCTACGATAAGCTCGAGAATGCGGTGCTCCCCTGTTTTTACAAGGACCGGGATCAATTCATCGTGATCATGAAAGATGTCATCTCGCTGAACGGGGCTTTTTTCAACAGCCACCGGATGGTTACCCAGTATCTGCACCAGGCCTATCGCTAGGCAACGGGAAATTCCAGGGACAGTTTCCACAGCCCCCCATCAACGACCGTTATCGGATCCCTGCCGGGAAAGACGCTCTACCCACATCGCCGTTGCCCCCGCCACCGCCGCCGGCATGACGAAGAAGTTGACAAGGGGAATCATACCCGCCACGAGGCACCCCATGCCGAAGCCGAGCGCCGCCCACCTGTCCTGCTTCAGCTTCGCTTTCACCTGCGAGAAGTAGATTTCGTGGTTCTCCATGGGATAGGCAAGGTATTCGACGGCGAGCATCCACGATGAGAAGGCGAACCAGAAAAAAGGGGAAACCAGGTTTACCAGGGGAACGAGGGTCAGGAGTACGAGGAGAGCGGCAAGTACCAGGAAATAGGACAGCTTACGAAACTCGCTGGCAATCGAAGGGATAATGGTGGAGAGAAAACCGCCGGAGGTGGCCGGCCCTTTGCCATCAGCGCCGGCGAGGATGAGTTCGACCTTTTCAGACAACAGCCCGTTGAACGGGGCGCCGATGACATTCGCAAGCAGGGTGAAGGTGAAGAAGAGAACAGTCAGGGTCGCAGCAGCAAAGAAGATCCATAAAAAGATCCGGGCAAACTCCGCCCACCACCTGTCGCCGCCGGGAAGCAACCAGCCGAGAAGATTTCCATACTGATCGATGGCTAGCAGGATGGCGGCGGTAAATACGAGGAAGTTGACAACAACCGGCATCAGGACGAAGGGGCGGAGGGACTTCTGCCGAACGATCCGTATCCCCTGGAAAAAGTAACCGACTCCCGATAGAATATCATTGATCAATCTTCTGCTCCCGTCTTCAGGGATCCCCCTACCGTTTCCTCATCAGGTATATCCCGTCTCTCACCGTCAAGAGAACCTTTTCCACCCTCGCGTCCCGAAAGACACTCCCGTTGAAAGAAGCGATGGCGCGGCTATCATCATCACGGGGGGAGAGGACGGTCCCGTACCAGAGAACGTTGTCGACGGTGATGAGTCCCCCCTTTTTGAGGATCCTCAGGCTCTCTTCGTAATAGGCCTGGTAGGAACCCTTGTCGGCGTCTATGAAGACAAAATCGATCGATTCGTCGGGGATCTTCCGCACCGTTTCAAGCGCTGCCCCCAGACGGATCTCTATCTTCTTTCCGTGGGGGCTCCTGTCGAAATACTTCCGCGCTGTCCGGGCGTATTCCCGGGAAACTTCGCAGGTGATCAGCTCACCTCCCTCGGGGAGGCCGGATGCCATCATGAGCGCTGAATAGCCGGTAAACGTGCCGATCTCGACGACCTTCCTCGCACCTGAGGCCTGAACGAGAATCTTCAGCAGCGTTCCCACAACCTTTCCCGTCAGCATGTTGGGATGACCGGTTTCCTCGATCGTCTCCCTCTCCAGATCGTGAAAAATAGAGGACACAGGCCCGGTATGTGAATCGGCATACGTCTCAATCTCCTCGTTAATAAATGGATACAAGTCAATACCTCCTTTTTTCCGCCGGTCAGAAAAAAGGCGATCCTATCTTGCCCATCGACTTTTTCACCGGCACCGGCTTGAGGTCAACCCTCAAAGCTTTATAATAGCATTTGGAAACGAACCTTTTTGAAGATGAAAGGGAAAGACCCCCCCATACCCACCGAAAAGACCGAGACGGTCCGCAGGAAAATTGTGGATATCCTCTCGAACAGTCCGCTCTCTGCCGGCGAGATATCTTCCCTTGCTGGCGTTTCAGAAAAAGAGGTCCGCCAGCATCTGCACCATATCCAGAAGACGATCGAAAAGAGAGGAAAGGCCCTCATCGTGGAGCCCGCGGAGTGCCAAAAGTGCGGTTTTCTCTTCCGAAAGAGAAGCCGCCTGAATAAGCCCGGCAAATGCCCTGTCTGCCGAAGCAGTTTCATCGGGGAACCGCGGTTTTCGATCAGGAGCAGGAAAAAATAGGGATCACTTTTCCCCGCCTTTCCCCTATCCCCGGGAAACCATGTGAAACATCCGACGGGGGTTTCTTTCCAAAACGTCGAACCTCCAGAAGCTATTACCACGATGAGGGTTTCGGGCATCTCTTGACCGAGGTCAAGGATATCGCGGGCCCTGGAATCGAAAATGAAGGGGAGATCTGTTCTCGAAGCTCAGCGAAGATAGGCGCTCATTCGGAATAGAAAAGCGACTTCGTACAAAGGAGGAAGCGAGATGAAGGAATTTGGAGGATGCCCGGGTTCAAGAATGTTCGAGTTCAACAAGGACGCGTCACGGGAGGAGACATCGACCGGCAGGGTCCAATCCCAGCTGAGACAGTGGCCGATCCAGCTTCACCTGGTTTCGCCAACCGCCCCCTATTACCAGGGTGCGGACGTGCTTCTCGCAGCCGATTGCGTCCCCTTTGCGATGGGAAGTTTTCACCCCGATTTTTTGAAGGGAAAAGCCCTTGCCATCGCCTGCCCGAAGCTGGACCAGGGGCAGGAGATTTACATAGAAAAGATCAAGGCTTGGCTTGAGGAAGCGGAGATCAACTCGCTCACCGTCCTCATCATGGAGGTCCCCTGCTGCAACGGCCTCGTGGGCATAACGGTGCGGGCTCTCGAGAAGTCGGAAAGGAAGGTTCCCGTCAAGTACACGGTCGTGGGATTGAACGGCGACGTCCTGAACGAGGAGTGGATCTCCTTCTGACCGCTTAAACACCGCACCTCCTTAACGGTCCGGACTGATCAGGGCAGCGCCCCCCGGTAGAAGGCAAGCCTTCGTGCATGGGGCCTGAACACGTCTTCCACCGCCGACATCTCCTTTCGGGACAGGGGTGAAAACGCCCGGCCCACATGCGAGAGCACCTTCACCTCGGCGGGCGTTTCGCAGCCCACGATCACCACGTCTATATCCCAGGAGAGGGCATACCGGATGAGCAACTCTGCCGATATGCCCTGGTGGGGGGAAACATAGTGGCCTCCACCGAGCACTTTCATGCCGATTACGGCGAGGCCCTTCTCTCTTGCCGCCGTAAGCGTGCCGTCGAGAAACCCCCCGAGCACCCCTTCGACGGGGTTAACGGGGAGCATCACAGAATCGAGGGGCCAGTCAATGACGGCCCGGGTCAGGATCTCGGGATCGTGGTGCCCCGTGACCCCGATGTGCCGGACCTTACCTGACTTCCGTGCCTCCTGGAACGCCTCGAGGCCACCCCCATTCCCGGAAAGGGCACGCAGATCCTCACCGTCCCTCACGTCATGGATCTGCCACAGGTCGAGGTAAGGCAAAGACATGGTCAAAAGAGAGGTCGACAGGTCGGCGAGTGCGCCCCTGCGGTCCCTCATAGCAGACTTGCTCGCCCTGAAGACCTGGCGACCCGCCTCCGGCCGGTGTGACCACACGGCCCCGTAGTACCCCTC
>JBFFNJ010000042.1:0-11884 GCA_041563215.1 Candidatus Deferrimicrobia bacterium
CACCGGGTGAACGAAAACCTAAAGCCGATGGGGAAGAAAAAGTATCTGCCCCTGTACATCGACCTCAAAAAAACGTCGTCCGAACTCGGCGACAGCCTCGCCCTTCTGGAAAAAAGCCAGGAAAAGATCCCCCTGAAGGCGAAAAAAAAGATCATAAAGAGAAGCGACGCGCTTGCACTATTCATGAAAAAAGGAGGGAAAAAACGCCGGAAGAAAGCGTATAAGAAAATAACGTTGGAAATTCAGTCGTTTTCCAAAATAGTGCGGGACCTGATCCCTTGAGCCTGGTAAACGCCCCTGCCCCCTTTCGCGGGAACATCCCCGTCCCTGTTACCATGTGGAAAGAAGCCCGGCTGCGATAAAACTATCTTTTCGCCGGTGGCATCTAAATGGTTGTTTATCATCGGGAGTTTTGAAGTTGGTAGTTCCGCCGGAGGGGGGAAGTTCCGACCGCCTGCTTGTTATGAAGAAAATACTCGTTCTGGGCGACATTCACGCAAACTACCCGGCACTCAAAGCTGTGGAAAAATACGTGCGGCCGGGAAAGTTTCACGGGATCGTCAACACCGGCGACTTTACGGTTTTCAGCACGTTCCCCAATGAAACAATCCAGTGGTTTCGCCGGAGGAAAAAAACCGTCTCCATATTGGGGAACACCGACGACCGCGTCCTGGAAATCCTGGCGGGGAAAGAACTGGAAAAACCGAGAAAGGAAGAAAAACGGGTCATGTACTTCTGGACCTGCGAAAACCTGCATGCGGAGAACGTTCGCTATTTAAAATCCCTTCCGAAAAGACAGGATTTTACCGTGGACGATGTCCGAATCGGCCTGTTCCACGGAACCGCAGACGATGAGGAAGAACTCCTGTTTCCCCGTGCCCCCGAAAGACGGTTCCGCGACCTGGCGAAGGGCTCACCCTACCGGGTCCACATCATGGGCCATTCGCACGTGCCATATCACCGATGCATCGATGGTGTTCACTTCGTAAACCCGGGCAGCGTGGGACGGATGTTCGACGGCGACCCCCGGGCATCCTTCGCCATCCTTACGGTATCATCGGGAAAAATAGAGGCCTACCACTTCCGCATCCCCTATCCGGTCGAAGAGGTGATCGAGGGCCTGAGAAAAAACCGGCTTCCCGATATTTACGAAAAAATGTACCGAAAAGGAAAGAAATTGAATTAAAAGAAGAATTGGAGCGGCTATGAAAAAGACGAAGGGAAAAAACGCAAGGAAGAAAGAACGGGAAAAGGAACCGAATCCCAAGGTGGTGCAGATAAAAGACGCGGCAAAGCTGGCACAGGTGAAAACCAGGCCTGCCGATCCGCAAAGCCCGAGGGAGAAGAAAAGGGACACCGGCAAGAGGGAAAGCGGCAGGGCGAAACCGATCAGGGAGGTGGTGGAGAAAATCCAGCCGAAAGGAAGGCCCGCCGACAGCGAAAAGCTGATACGGAAGATTCAGAAACAGCTCAAGAAGAAGGACAAGGAAGAGATCATCGAGGGGGCCTTGAAAACGTTCTACGAAGCGGAGGAGCTGAAACCCTACCAGGTGGAGCTCCTCAAGCTGCAGCGGCACCTGGAGAACACGAACAAGAAAATGGTCATCCTTTTCGACGGCCGGGACGCCTCGGGCAAGGGGGGGACGATCCGGCGGATTAGCCGATATCTGAACGAGAAGAGATACCGCATCGTCGCTCTGGGGAAACCGAGCGAGCAGCAGAAGACGGAGCTCCACATAAAGCGGTATATCGAGCACTTCCCCCGCGCGGGAGAGATCGTTCTCTTCGACAGGAGCTGGTACAACCGGGCTCTCGTCGAGCCGGTCATGGGATTCTGCACCGAGGACCAGTACAAACGATTCATGAAAAAGGTCGTCACCTACGAACACAATTTTCTCGACGATGCCGGCAGAACCATACTGATCAAACTCTATTTTTCCGTGAGCAAGAAAGAGCAGAAAAGGCGGTTCGACAGGAGAAAGAACGATCCCCTTCGGCAGTGGAAGCTCTCCGAGGTGGACCTGCAGGCCCAGGAGCTGTGGGACAACTTTACGGAAAAAAAATTCCAGCTGCTGAAGGGGACCCATACGGTAAAGTCCCCCTGGTGGGTCATCCGTTCCGACAACAAGCACCTGGCCAGACGGGAAACCATGAAGCTGATCCTCAGTATCGTGCCCTACAAGGGCAGAAGCCGGGATCTGGACCTGACACCGGACCCGCACGTCGTTATCCCGGGCGACAGGGAGCTGCGCAGGATGAAGAAACAGCGGAAAAAACATGGCCGGTTCGTCGAGTGACCTCCCGGGTCCCAGGAAACGTGCAGGCAGGCGAATAAAATGGCGAATAAAGTAAAGGAGCCACCGATGGCGAAGGAAAAACCCGAAAAAAGGAAGAAAAAAGGAAACAGGAAGGAGAAGAAAAAGGAAAAGAAAAACAAGACAGAGCTGTCCGAACACACGGCCTATGAGAACATGAGCAAGAAACAATCGAAAAAACGAAGGGCCGTGTACGTGAGCAAGTCTACCCTCGAATACGAAGAGGAGCTGCACCGGCTGCAAATAGAGCTGCTGAAATGGCAGAAGTATGTCATCGCCCACGAACAGCGCGTCCTGATGTTATTCGAGGGGCGCGATGCCGCCGGCAAGGGCGGGACCATAAAAAGGATCGTCGAACATATGAATCCACGGGGTGCCCGGGTCGTCGCCCTCTTAAAGCCCAGTGACCGTGAGCGGACGCAATGGTACTTCCAGCGATACTTCCAGCACCTCCCCTCGGGCGGAGAGATCGTGCTCTTCGACCGGAGCTGGTACAATCGCGCCATGGTGGAGCCAACCATGGGGTTCTGCTCCGACGAGGAGCACAAACGTTTTTTGAAGGACGTGCCGATGATCGAAGAAATCCTGGTGAAGAACGGGATCATCCTCTTTAAGTTTTTTTTCTCCGTATCCAAGCAGGAACAGATGCGCCGTTTCAAATCGAGAATGATAGACCCGCTGAAACACTTCAAGATATCTCCCGTCGACATGGCCGCACATGAAAAGTGGGACGACTATACGGTACGGAAATTCCAGATGCTCAATGAAACGAACAGGACGATCTCGCCCTGGGCGATCATCCGTTCCGACAGCAAGAAGAAAGCACGGCTCAACTGCATCAAGTACATCCTCTCCAATGTCGTTTACGACGAAAAGATCCCCGCAGAGGAGCTCCAGGTAGACCCTGAGATCGTGGTGTCGGGCATCGAGGAAATCAAATACATGGAAGATCACCTGATGACGGGCATGGAGCTTCCGGGGTGAGGGTTGATGCGGGTGAGCGCTTTCTCATCGTCCGGAGCCAATGGCAATTCTATCTGAAACCAGCCTGATCGGGATCGGTGCTCGACGTTCATGCACAGAAGCGGTTATGAACGACTCCTGCCGGCAAAAAATTTTCAGCAAAATTACAATTTTTGGATACTATTTTCTGCATCGATATGATACATTTTTACCCTGCCCGTTGGCTCCATATCTTTGACTTTCCTGAGCTACCCGGGGGGGAGGGGCAGTAAGGAAATCACCGCATTTCACCCGTCTTTTGTCCAGCGCCCTCTGTTTTGGGGGTCCACGCTGCATTGAACAATTTTTCAGCATTTTTCGTCCAGCAACAAGAGGGGAGAGCTGTTTTACGCGGAGGTTTTTCATGATCGGGACGGAGAGTCGACTTCACTTTCCCCGCACTCAACGGACATCCCGGGTCATCGAGGAGTGCTTGCAGTTCACCGATGAGCTCTTCGTGTGCTGCTTCGACAGCGGATGGGTGAGGAAGGGAGGAGCTGACCGGGTAACCGGCCAAAGATACGGAGACGTTAAGCCCCCCTGTCAACTGAGCGCATCCCGGGGCAGAAAAAGGTTCCGCTGCACAAAGAGCAAACGCTCTTACTGCATGGATTGCGCAGCCGATTCCACGAAGGTTTCATAGAAAAAGGCTGCCGCTCAAGATGGATGGCTGTTTCAGCGACGGCTTTCACGGTCTTGCCCCCATGTGAACATTCACGTGAAAATCGAAGCACAGGGAGTGAAACCGATCAGCCCCTCTGGGCGAAGGTGATGATGTAACCGCTGTTGTCCCGGATGATGAACTCCTTCATCCCGTAAAATGTGGTCTCCATATCGCGGACAATGTCTACCCCACCCTTGATCATCCCGTAGAGGGCATCGACATCCTCCACCTCGATAAAAAGGGTGAACGACCCACCGACCTGCTCGTGGGCGAAGTCGAAGTTTTCCTGGACGAGACTCCTCCTGGTCTGGAACATGATGTCCACCCCGCCCTTTCTCACCAGCGCCCAGTCGAGGAGGACCCCGGTGTCCCTTATCCTCACCACGTCCCCTCCCGCCTCGGGAGCCCCCAGGACGAAGGCAAAGCCCAGGACATCGCAGTAAAAATCCACGGTCCCGTTCACGTCTTCCACCATCAGGTTCGGGGACAGTTTCTTAAAGTTTGCCTTCATCTTCAGCTCACCCCCACCGGAGGTGGGAAATACAGAAGGGCAAAATCAAGCCGGGCGTCACCTTTTTCATATGGCCCGAAGAGCCTGGTCCAGGTCCTCCAGGATGTCCTCGACGGCTTCGATCCCCACGGATACCCGCACCATGTCAGGGGTGATGCCGTTTTCCCGCCGCGATTCCTCGGGAAACCTGATGTATTGTGACGACCAGGGATGGATGACCAGGGTCTTACAGTCGCCCAGGTTCGCCAGGTGGTACGCGAGCCTGACGTTCCGGATATAGTCGAAACAGGCTTTCTCGTCTTCCAGGCCGAAGGCCAAGAGCCCCCCGTACCCCTTCCCGTTGAACTGGGCCTTCGCCGTCTCATGGGAGGGGCTGTCCTCCAGACCGGGGAAGTTGACCCACTTCACCTTGGGGTGTTGCGCCAGGAACCTGGCCACCTCGACAGCGTTTTTCATGTGCCGTTCCATCCGGAGCGCCAGGGTGTCCAGGCCGATCAGGGTGAGGTAGGACTGGAAGGGGGACTGGGTGGTCCCGAAGTTGATGTGGATCTCCCGCCACACCCTGTCGATGTATGCCCGTTTTCCCGCGGTATCTTTGTAGAGCTTGAAATCGGGGTACTTGTCATCGGGCCAGTCGAATCTCCCCGAGTCGATCACCACGCCCCCTACCGCCGATCCGTGGCCATTCAGGTACTTGGTGGTGGAGTAAACCAGGATATCGGCCCCGTGCTCGAGGGGCAGGAACAGATAGGGGGTAGCCAGCGTGTTGTCCACGATCAGGGGAGCCCGGTTCTCGTGGGCGAGGTCTGCAAGCTCCCGGATATTCGGCACGTCCATCTTGGGGTTCCCGATCGTCTCCACGAAGAGGAGCTTGGTTTTCGGCGTAACGGCCGCCTTCCAGGCGGAAAGGTCGGCGCTCTCGACGAGCTTCACGTCGATTCCCAGCTTCCTGAGAACGTTGTTGTAGAGCAGAAAAGTGGACATGAACAGGGAGTTTCCCGACACGATCTCGTCACCCGAGCGGCATATGGAGAGTACGGCGTTGTTTATCGCCGCCATGCCCGATCCGGTGACAACCGCCTCCATGCCGCCGGTCAGCATGGCGAGCCGTTTTTCCAGGACCTCGTTGGTGGGGTTCCGCAGGCGCTGGTAGATGAACCCTTTTTGCTTCCCCGCAAATACATCGGAGAGTTCCTCGGCGGTGTCAAAGCGGTGCGATGCCGTCTGGTAGATGGGAGCAAGGGTAGCGCTCTTCCACTCCCCCGGCGCCTGGGCGCCATGGATAACCTGGGTATCGAACTTCCACTTCTTTTCGCTCATATCCCCTTTCCTCCTTGAAAGAAGAGATCCCCCCTGCAGCCGGAACGTTTCCCGGCATCCGGTCACCTGCTGCATTGGATCTCTTCAAGACGTATGGCTACAGTGTATCAAATTGTAAAGTTCTTGCTGGAAATTTAGAAGGCTTTTTCCTGCGCGGCGGGTGGAGAAGCATCCCCTTCATCTTACCCTGAGCCGGCCCTTTCCAGGGGGGGGCCTCGCTTCCTTTCCGTCATCCCCCCCTTCCTGACCGCCCTCTTTTATCCGTACAGCCTCGTTGCCGTCCTCCATCTCGCGCAGCCACCCCCTGCTGCCCGCGTCTATCCCGACAACCACGACGAGAAAAGCGATCATCTCGCCCATCAGCACGATCGTGATTCCCAGTGACTCAATGATGGATTCCATATGAAGAGCCGCAACGAAGAGGGCGAAGGAGAGCACACCCATACCAAGGCTGAACAAATAGCCTTTTCCGACGAACCCCCTGGCTATTTTCCCCAATCTTTTCCCTGCCTGCGGCACAGTTCGTCCCCTTCTTCAACCCTTGGGCTGCAGGAGATTGTACTCCCTTCCCTCTATCGGATGAAATGCCGCCAACTTAATCGGTGAAGCGCTCCCCGGCGCCGCAGGGAAAAAACCTGTTGGCGGGCATGGAAAGGGGATGGCGTCGGGTAAACGGTTGAGAAAATGCCGGAAACGAGCGTCACCGGCACGGTGAGGGGATACGGGCTGCGGTGCCCGGTTGTTCCGGGTAACGGGTATTAGGTGGATTTCAGGGGTAAACGATTGGGTACGGTAACACAGCGGATACCGCCAGAGAGGGCGGGTTTTGGGCATTTATCTCGATTCGCGCCCGAAACGCCGCTGCCCGCCGCATCCTCTGCGGTCCGGGCGTATTCGCCTGCCGGGGCACCACTCCTGCGTTGCCCTGTGAATGTTGAGGCTGATGCATGCGGGACACGCCATGGGCCTCCCTGAACCGTAGGGTACTTCGAAAACGTGCCCGCAGTCGTAGCAGGAAAATTTCGTCATCACTGCCATGGTCAGCTCACCCCCTTTCGATACCAATCCTCACGGGTCCTCATTGATCGACCTGCCCGTTTGGATCTTTCGCGGATCAGGCAGCCCTGTCGAGATCATCCAGGCCTGACTTCACCTCCTCACGATACGACGGGGGAAAGTGGGCCCATACCGCCTCTCTGACCCTTTTTTTCTCCTCCTCGTATTCCTCGGCGAGGAGGATCGCGCTCGCGGCGACGAGAAAAAGGACCAGTCCCCCGAACCAGGAGATCCACGACCCTGTCACAACGAGCAAACCTTCCATCGCCTGCCCCCATTCGATACAAAACGATTGTTGCTCGATGGAGGTTTCTCTTCTCTTCCCGTGCCATAAAAAGCCACTCTCTCCACCTGTTACTGTAGAACAGTTCAACGGCCCGTTCTGTGAAAGATTTCACAAAAGACAAAGTTTTCCCCATCGTTGAATCCCGATGAAAAGGCGCCCCCCGTGTTTGGAGAGGACAGGACAACCGCAAGCGTGCTAATGTTAAACTAACGCACCGCGATGCCGGAGCGACCGGCAACGGGAACCGATTCCAGGAGCTTGCCGGGGGAAGATCGTGAAGAGTTCTTTGCGCAAGACAGCCGAAGGCATCCTGTACACCGACCTGTACCAGCTCACCATGGCCCAGCTTTACTACCGGATGGAGATACACGAAAGACAGGCCCAGTTCGACCACTTTTTTCGTTCCTACCCGAACTACGGGTCTCACATGGCGGGTTACTGCATCAATGCCGGCCTCGGATGGCTATTGGACTGGATGGCGGAGGCACGGTTCGGCGAGAGGGAGATCGAGTTTTTGTCTCAACAGAGAGGGAGGGCGGGCAGGAGGATTTTCGCGGACGACTTCCTCGGCTGGATGAAAAAGAGAGGCAACTTCGACGGTATCACGATACGGGCCATCCCCGAAGGACGGGTCGTCCACCCGAACGTCCCCCTGACCGTCGTCGAGGGCCCCCTCGCCATGGTCCAGATACTCGAGTCACCGCTCCTTAACCAGCTGAACTATCAGATCCTCATCGCCACGAAGGCGGCACGGATCCACGAGGCTTCCCTGGGACAGACGACGATCGAGTTCGGTCTGCGGCGTGGGCAGGATCGCGGGGCGATAGCGGGGGCACGCGCCGCGCTCATCGGGGGAGCGGATTACACCTCCAACACGGGAATATCCTGCGTCCTCGGCTACCCGCCGAAGGGCACCCACGCACACAGCATGGTCCAGGCCTTCATGGCCCAGGGAGACAGCGAGCTCGATGCTTTCCGGGCCTATGCCGAGGTATACCCCGACGACTGCCTCCTTCTCGTCGATACGGTGAATACACTCGAAAGCGGGATCCCGAACGCAATCACCGTCTTCGAGGAGCTGAGGCGGAAAGGCCACGAGCCCTTGGGTATCCGCCTCGACTCGGGTGATCTGGCATACCTGAGTATCCAGGCGGCAAAAATGCTCAGCGACGCGGGATTTTCAGAAACATCCATCGTTCTGTCGAACCAGCTCGACGAGCTCGTAATCTGGCAGATCATCAGCCAGATCACCCAGGAAGCGTCGAAATATGGCGTGGACGTGGACCACATGATCGGCAGGCTCGTCTTCGGGGTCGGTACCCGCCTGATATCGTCAGAGGGGGAGCCAGCCCTGGACGGGGTCTACAAGCTCGTGGCCCTGAAAAACGGGGGCGAGTGGACACCGGCCATCAAAATTTCCGAGTCCATCAGGAAAATACTGAATCCCGGGATGAAACGCACCTGGCGCATATACGACACCAGGGGAAAGGCAAACGCAGACCTCATCGCGACGGCCGAAGAAAACCCGGATAGGATGGAAAAAATCCTCCTCCACCACCCGACGGAGGCGAAAACCTTCAGGGTCCTCGGGATGAAGGATATCAGCGGGATGGAACCCCTCCTGGTGGATGTCATGGCGCAAGGGAAAGTCGTCTGTCATATGCCGTCGATCGAAGAGATGCGCACCCTGCGCCGCAGGGACATGGAGAGGCTCGACCCGGGAGTCAAGCGCCTCGTGAACCCCCACATCTACCACGTATCCCTCACGGAACGGCTCTGGGACCTGAAGCAGGAGATGGTCCAGACCGTGAAAAAGAATATCGGGAAAAACAGTGTTGGATGAAACGACCTCCTTTGCCTGCACGACCAAGCCTTTCGGTCCTTTTTTTCTCTTTGATCCGGGGCGCTTCCGCTTTCCAACCCCATAAGGCCCGTCCGGATTATTCCCCGTGATTTTTCGTGCTATAGTGGACGTATCTATTTTTCAAATGCACGCAGCGGTCGCAAAGGGTGAGACTTCGAATCATTCTCATAGTTTTATCTATCCTGGCGTTTCTGTCCGTCTCGATCTCGGGATACCTCTACTACGCATCCCTTGAAAGAGCCGCCTTCAAAGAAGCGGAAAAAGAGGTTGCCCTCCAGGCGGTGAAAATTCAGAACACCCTCTCAGACTACCTGTCGGAAAACCTGAAATCGGTGAGGGCGTTAGCCGGGCTTCCCGAGCTGAAAGAGGCACTGCAAAACCCCCGCGGCGAAACACTTGCACAGGCCAACCGGATCCTCGACCACTTTTCCGGGGCACTCGATGTCGATGTCTGCTACCTCATGGACAACCTCGGGAACACCGTCGCTTCCAGCAACCGGGACATGCCCGACAGCTTCGTGGGGGAAAATTTTTCCTTCCGACCATACTGGGAGCTGGCCATTCACGGGAGCCCCGCCACCTACATGGCCCTCGGGATCAGGTCGAAAAAACGCGGCGTCTACTACAGCCACCCCGTCTACGGGGGCGGAATAATGGCGCCTCTGGGGGTGGCCGTCATAAAATCCCCCGTTAGACACATAGAAGGAGAGTTCAGCAGGGCTTTCGAAGGGACGGTGCTGCTGACAGACCCTAACGGCATCGCCTTCATCTCCAACAGGCGGAACTGGCTCTACCGGTCGCTCTGGAAGCTCTCCCCCGATCAAATCAGGAAAATAGCAGACTCACAGCAGTTCGGCGAGGGACCGTGGGAATCGATCGGCATGGAGATCGAAGCCGGCAACGTCGCCGTGGACGAGGCGGGGGACAGATACCTGATCTACCAGATGGAGGTGGAGAATTACCCCGGCTGGAACGTGATCTACTTTAGGAGCCTTGGCGCCATCTCCAAAAAGATATCCCGCCCACTCATCAGGGCCTCCGGCCCGATCATCGCGACCCTCTGTCTTCTGATCGGGATATCGGTCTTCTTTCTCTACCGGAAGGCAAGCGGCGAGATCGTCAGGCGGAAAGAAGCCGAGGAAGCCCTGAGAAGCGCTAAAGAAGAGCTCGGCCGCTACTCGCAGGACCTCGAGAGGCAGGTGCGGGAGCGGACCCGGGAGATAACGAACATCCTCAAATATACCCCCGCCGTGGTCTATATCAAAGACCGTTCCGGCCGCTACACGTTCATCAATTCGCGGTACGAAGAGCTTTTCGGCGTGGAAAACGACGCGATCAAGGGGAAAAACGACTACGATATCTTCCCCCGGGAAGTGGCCGACCGATTGCGGGCCAACGATGAAAAGGTCTTGAAAGGCAGGGTGCCCTGCCAGGTGGAGGAGCACGTCCCCCAGGAAGACGGGACCCACATCTACCTTTCGGTAAAGTTCCCCATATTCGACGAGGAGGGAAATATACCCTTTCTCTGCGGGATTTCAACGGACATCACCGAGATCAAGAAAGCCCAAGACCAGCTAAGGAGACTTTCAGACAGCATCATGGAAAGCCAGGAGAAAGAGCGGGCTGCCGTATCCCGGGAACTGCACGACGAGCTCGGCCAGATACTCACGGCGCTGCGCATGGATTCGGTGTGGCTCAGGAAGCGCCTGGTGGGTGTCGATGCAAACGCCGCAGGCCGGGCAGATGAGATGTGCCACCTCATCAACAAGGCCATCGACGAGGTGAGGAGCATGGCTACCCGGTTAAGGCCGGGGGTGCTCGACGACCTGGGGCTCATCGATGCCCTCGACTGGTACACTGCCGACTTTGAAAAGCGCACGAAGATCGCCTGCACCTTTCAGCACCGGAACATGCCGGTGATCGACGACGCCGTCGCCACCGCCGCCTACCGGATTGCCCAGGAAACGCTGACGAACGTGGCACGCCACGCATCGGCAACCCGCGTCGAGGTGAAAATCGAATCCAGGAGAGGGCTTCTGACCCTGGCCGTTACCGATAACGGGCGGGGCTTCGATACGGGGGAGCTGGATGAAACCAGGGGCCTGGGAGTGGCAGGCATGCGCGAGCGCGCCGCGCTGATCGGCGGAACGCTGGAAATCCTGTCCCGTCCGGGCGGCGGCACCCGGGTCTGCCTGCGGGCACCTGTTGACGGTAAAAGGGAGGTTCTGCATTGATCCGCGTCCTTCTTGCCGACGATCACCATATCGTGCGGGCCGGCCTCAGGCGCCTCGTGGAAGAGGCCGGAGACATGGAGGTGGTGGCCGAGGCCTCGGATGGACGGGAGGCCATCCACCGTGTCCATGAGACCATGCCCGACGTGGCGGTCATCGACATATCCATGCCCGGGGTCGATGGCCTGGAAGTGATCGGCCAGCTTCTCTCCCACTACCCGAAACTCCCGATACTCGTCCTGACCATGCACGAGGAAGAGCAATACGTGGTGCGGGCAATCGGGGCAGGCGCCATGGGATACATCTCGAAACGGTCGGCATCGGAGCAGCTCCTCAAAGCTATCAGGAAGGTGCACGGCGGCGGCCGCTACCTGGATGAAACGGCTGCCGAATCCCTTGCGCTGCGCATGACCAGGAAGGCGGAGGCAAAGACGCCGGTCGATGCTCTTACCAACCGGGAGATCCAGGTGCTCAGGCGCCTGGCGATGGGCCAGAGTAACAGGGAAATAGCGGAAGACTACCACATCAGCGTCAAGACCGTGGATACCTACCGTTCCCGGTTGCTGAAAAAACTGAACCTGCGCAACAACGCAGAGCTGACCCGCTTCGCCATACAGAACCGGCTCATCGAGCCG
>JBFFNJ010000043.1:0-11835 GCA_041563215.1 Candidatus Deferrimicrobia bacterium
ATCCTGGGGGTTGGTTCCGCTCCCTGCTGCTATCCGCTTCCTCCGGCTGCCGTCTATCATCCGGTGATTTTCCCGCTCCTTTTTGGTCATGGAACCGATGATGGCGACATTTTTTCGGATCTCACCCTCATCGACTCCCGCCTGCCCGAGGTCCCTTATCTTTCCGCCAATGCCGGGGATCATGCCCAGGATATCCTCCAGGGGGCCCATCTGCTGAATCTTGATCATCTGGTCACGGAAATCGTCCAGAGTGAACTGGCTCTTCCGTATCTTTTTCTCCAGCTCCCGGGCTTTTTTCTCATCCACGACGGCGCTTGCCTTCTCGATGAGGGAGAGGACATCCCCCATGCCGAGAATCCGGGAAGCCATCCTCGATGGATGGAACGTCTCCAGCTCATCGAGCTTTTCGCCGACACCCACGAATTTTATGGGGCAACCCGTGACGGCCCGTATCGAAATCGCGGCGCCCCCCCGGGCGTCGCCGTCTAACTTCGTGAGAATCACGCCCGTCAGCCGCACCGACTCGTCGAAGGAAGCCGCAACGTTCACCGCATCCTGGCCGGTCATGGCGTCTGCCACGAGCAGCACCTCCTGGGGGTTTACCGCGGCCTTTATGGCAACGAGCTCCTCCATGAGCTCCTCGTCGATGTGCAGTCTTCCCGCCGTGTCGATGATCACCGTATCGAGCCCGTTCAGCTCCGCCCACGTGACGGCTGAAACAGCCAGTTCCACGGGGCTCGTGCTCTCCCCGTGCCCGTACACGTCTACCTTGAGCTGATCTCCCAGGACCCGCAACTGCTCGATCGCAGCCGGCCGGTAGACATCCGTCGATACGAGCAGGGGCCTTCTCCTGTCCTTCTTCATGACACCGGCAAGCTTCCCGGCGGTGGTCGTCTTCCCCGATCCCTGCAGCCCCACGAGCATGATGGGAACAGGTGGCGTCCTCTTGAGATCGAGGGGGGCGGCATCCTCCCCCATCAGAGAGGTGAGCTCATCGCTCACGATCTTGATGAAATGCTGCTCCGGCGAAAGAGACCGGAGCACCTCTTCTCCCAGGCTCTTCTGCTTCACCGCCTCGACGAAATCCTTGACCACCCGGTAATTCACGTCGGCCTCAAGCAGGGCAAGCTTCACCTCACGAACGGCCTCTCCGATGTTTTCCGCAGATACCCGTCCCTTCCCTTTGAGCTTCTTTATGACACCGCCCAGCTTATCCGTTAGCGACTCGAACATATCACGTTTCCCCTGACCTGGTGCGCGGCCGACCACGCCTTTCTCAACCAAAAGAAACACTGTAAGTTAAATCCGCCGAAACATCAACGGGAAAACATCCCCGTTTAAAGGACCGCGATCCCAAACGAGCCCCTCCCCCGCATCCCCTTTTCCCACCGCGGTGGCGAGCCGGCGCCCGGTACCGCAGGACCCCGTGTCTTGAAATTATTGACCTTGACAACGAAGGGCTGCTCAATATAATAGTAAATCTTCAGGGGAGTTTTTCGCTCCACTCAAGAGGCCCTTTAGCTCAGTTGGTAGAGCAGAGGACTGAAAATCCTCGTGTCCGCAGTTCGATTCTGCGAGGGGCCACCAGTGAAATCAAGGGGTTAGCGAACATCGCTAACTCCTTTTTTTGTTGTTTTGGCTGGATTGTATACTTTTTGTATACTTGAATGGTCATTCAGTGAGGAATCGAGGAGGGACACAGCATTTACCTTGTGCGATGGTGTGACCCGCCCCAAATAGTTGTACCACCTTCTATGTGAAGAAACCAGGCATCTGAATCGGTTGAATTTGTCTCGCTTCCGGTGCCGGCGGCCTGTATCCAAGAGCACTGTGGGGTCTAATTTGGTTATATTGCTGCCGCCACTGCTCGATTATTACTCTCGCCTCAAGAAGGGTCGTAAATATCTCTCCGTTTAAGAGTTCATCCCGTAGTTTTCCCTGGAAGGACTCGATATAGCCATTCTCCCAGGGACTCCCCGGTTCGATAAAGAGCGTCCTGATCCCTAAATGAGTCAACCATTCCCGGACAGCTCTTGCGGTAAACTCAGGACCGTTGTCCGATCTGATATGTTCCGGTATCCCCCGATGGATGAACAGGTGAGCCAGCTGCTCCAGCACATCCTGGGATCTGATCCTTCGACCAACATAGATACACAGACACTCCCGGGTGTATTCATCCATGATGGTCAATATCCTCAAAGGACGGCTGTCAGTAGTCCTGTCCATCAATATGTCATAACTCCACACGTGATCTTCCCTTTCAGGTCTTAACCGGATACAGGAACCGTCGGTGAGCCATAGCCGCTTTCGTTTTGGCTGTTTCTGGGGTACTTTCAGCCCCTCTCTTCTCCAGATACGCTCTACACGCTTATGGTCCACCTTCCAGCCTTCCCGATGAAGGAGAGCGGTGATCCGGCGGTAGCCGTATCTGCCATATTCTGTTGCCAATTCAACAATTCTCTCCACCAAGTGCTCCTCATCGTCTTGTGCTTTTTGTTCGTAACGCTGTGTCGATCTCGCTTGTTCCAGTGCCCGGCAGGCTCTTCGCTCTGATACGTTCAGGGACGAGCAGGCGTGCGCTACGGCCCGTCTTAAACGTGCCGGGCTCAGAAGTTTCCCTTCACCGTCTCCTTCAATATGGCATTGTCCAATGAGAGATCAGCAACCAGTTTCTTGAGCCGGACGTTCTCCTTTTCAAGTTCCTTCAACCGCTTTGCCTGCTCCACTCCCATTCCGCCGTACTCTTTCCTCCACCGGTAGTAGGTCTGCTCTGATACGCCCAATTTGCGGGTAACTTCCGCCACATTCTGTCCTTTGTTGATGAGGATCTCCGCTTCCCGGACCTTCTTGATGATCTGTTCAGGGGTGAATCGTTTCCTGCTCATGACCTGCCTCCTCGATAAGAATCACTCCCAAAATCCTAACATAACACGTGGACCAGTTTTTGGGGGGCAGGTCAATCACTCTTACGGCTTTTCTTTGAAAATGTCCACTACGAGTATCAATGCTGGTTTTGTTCCCTTGTTCTCGATCCAATGTTTGGCTTCCCTGTTCCCGAACCAGCTGTCACCCGGAGGATGGTTAATAACAGCACCATTCCGATGCTCGGTAATTGTCCCTTCGAGCACATAAACAACTGCAGGACGGCCTGCGTGGCTGTGCAGTGTATTGTTGCCACCCGGTTCCAACGTCACCCTTCGAAGCCGGAGGTGGCGACCTTGCATCCCATCGATTTCCGGACCGAGATCAACGGATTGGAGTTTTTCTGAGGAAATGCCTACTCTTTGCTTTGGCGGTGTTTCATCGGCCATCGCAACCCCATAACCTGCAAAAAATGAATTTCCGAGTGTGATTAATAGAGTTGCACAGATTATGGATATGCTCTTAATTATTTGCTTTTTCATATGTGCCCCCCTCAATAATAAAGATATTTAATTCTGTGATGCGATAATATATTAAATAAGTTTCAGATATTCTTATTTTGAACTCCCACTTTGGTAATCTCACAGCTTTTCTAAATATTCAGCTCCATGAAACTGTGTATCGAATATTATAAGGACCAGGCCCCTAAAAACTGCTCAAAGTGTTCTTTTGGAACTCGGAAAATTCGAGGTTCTCAGATTAAGTCACCCATCACCGGGAGGATTTTTCTTCACCCATATTCCTCTTTGAACTAGAAGTCAATTTTGTTTATAGTAAAAAAACACCTCATCGAATATCCAAAAAGACTGCTCTTTTAATCGAGTAAATACTTGAGGTTATTCTGATGGACCATAGACCCCCATTATGCTTTGAATGTATACATTACCTGGGAAACCTCACCTGTGAAGCCTTCCCGATGGGAATACCAGATGAAATATTGACTGGAAGGGTTCTTGAAGTAAAAACTTATCCTGAGCGGGTAGAAGAAGTCGACTGCGAGTTTTTCCCTTCAAACCAGAAATGAGCGGATTCGAACCCTCCCGGGCTCCTCAACGATCCACTCCGATTTTCTGATCCAGCCGTTGGTTGAATTTTCCGGCTTTTTCAGGCCGCATTTTTCGCCTCTTTTTCGGCCATATCTTTTGCAAAAGCTGAGCTGCCGGTGTTCCATCCCCCAAAGAGCTGTTAGGACTGAACTCATTATAATCGATCCGCCAAGCCTCGATCTTCTCTTTTGCATCTTCTGATGACTATATCGGAACAAGTATAAGAGGAATTAATGAGGGAAGAGTCTTTGTTGAGGCTTGCCCCGAAGATATTATTTGGGATTGCAATAAAACGTGATGGAGGAATTTGTGCTTTTAACGCATAATATCGGGTTCGACAATTACGCAGCGTGCAGAGTCACGATGAAAAACAGTAATGCGTGGACTGAGTCTTGCTGCCCTTTAAACCATTAGAAATTTATGTTCAAACAGGGGTGGGGGATAAAATCTTCACCCGGTTTTATAAGATATTCGATAAGCACGTGAAAGGCAATTTACTATCTTTCTACAAAAACCCCAATTCTTTTTCCCTGCCCAGAGAGATATCTGGATGAAACTTTAGGAAAGTTCCCCCCCTGCCACCCCCTTTTTCCGGGAAAGCATGCTTATTTTTTTGGGTGCGTATAGGGTTCGGAAGTGTTTTTATAACCCCTGACTTACCCCGATTTCCCCTACGCTAACTTATTCAAAATATTGATATTCTTAACCTCTTTGCACACCTGGCAGGTGAAACCCGCAAATAAGATATCTCATCGTATTTCTTAGATGTTTCGGTGAAAGATTACATCTGTATATGCACGGAAAATAACAGGCGAAGTAGTCTCAACCGTAATGGTCTTCAGTCTAGAATTACCATCCGGCAGATAGCAACCGCCGTCAATAGACGCAAAAATTGGAGGTAAATATTTATGGCCGCAATACTTACACTGCTGATCGTACTGACCATTTCAATTTTGATAACACGTATCGCCACGGTGATGCTCACACATACAGGTCTTTCCAAGGAAACATCACGCTTTCAAGCTCGATCGGCCTTCACCGGAGTCGGCTTCACCACGAAGGAGTCCGAACGGGTCGTTTCCCACCCACTGAGGCGGAAGATTCTCATGAGCCTCATGCTCCTGGGGAACGCAGGAATCGTAACTGCAGTTGCAACGCTTATTCTGACCTTTGTGAAAAACGGTTCAGGATCCATAACGGTGCGCATAGTTTTTCTCATCCTGGGCCTCATGGGGCTTCTTGCTCTCGCCTCGAGCCGGTGGGTGGACCGGCATCTATCATCCTTGATCGACAGGGCCCTTACACACTACACCAATTTCGAATTTAGGGATGTGGCGAGCCTCCTTCACCTCTCCGGAGAATACCGCATTTCGGAGATGCAGGTCCAGCCGGAGGACTGGATCGCAAACAAAAAACTCGAAGACCTCGAGCTTCGCGAGGAAGGTATCATGGTCCTCGGGATCGAACGGGAAGACGGGATGTACCTCGGAACTCCGCAGAAATCGACGGAGATATATCCTCACGACACAATCATCCTTTACGGCAGAGCATCCAGCCTCGAGAGTCTCGACAAAAGGCGGGACGACATTCAGGGATACATCCAGCACCGCGCAGGAATGTTAGAGCAGGAGCAAATCTCCGAGGAAGAGGTCGAAAGAGACGCAGAAGCTGCAGCAACAAAGGAACCATAATATCGACTTCATTGAACAGGTCCCGACATCACCCCTCGGTGACTTTCCCCCCGGTAGCTGAATTAACCTGTCCCCATAAAACTGGGCCAGGTTTTATATCAGATTTTTAAATTTAATAGTTTCGATACCACCCCTCACCGGGTGGTTTTTTCTTCCCCCCCACAGTCCCCCTTGAAGTGGGAGGCTGCTTTATTAAGTTGTTCTGTGGGGTGAGCTTAAACCTGTCTGATTTAAATTATATGTTGGGTTCGGACAGTATCAACTAATTACCTAAATGGCAAGAAAATCTTTTTTTGGATTTCATTTCCTGATATTGCAAAGCTTAAAGCGCCTGTTGACCCATCTACATTTTCTGTCCAAGTGTTTATACCTACCACCTCACCAGAGCGATTTATTAATGGAGAGACTTCCGGAAAAATAGCAGTAATTTATTAATATTCTTGCTAACCATTTCGATATTTGCTACTATTTTTTCAATTCCCTTTTATTGCATTGAATCAGCATCATCCATCGCCGAAAAACGGTGTTGGATATTTATATTTGAGCACCTTGCGCACTTTCCGCCGTAAATGTAGGTTTAATAGTCCTTTTTTGGCTGTTAATTTACCGTGCAGAACCCTAATTGGGGACAAGATAAAAAAGATGGGGGAGGTCAATATGCGGAAATATTACAAATTAATGCCGGTTATTTTATTTTTAACCTTTTTTTCGGCCGCCCTCATTTACTGCGGCGGAGGGGGAGGAGAAGACGATGAGGAGTGCACGAGCACCTTTATTTCGGGCACCTATAACTACGTCTTTGGGTACAACACGAGTTTAACCATTGATGGCGGTTTTGGTACGATTACGATCGGTTTTTTCTCCTTCACCGGAACGTATAATACGAATACCGGTGATTTGACGATCGACGACACTTCCTCGATCAGTGCAAATGCACCCTCGCCTTTCGGCTCGTTCACTGCTAATGTAACCCAGACATTGCAGATTCCCGCCGACTCCGATCCCATATCGGGGGAGCTAGAGGTTCGCTCAGGACAGGATACCATTACGGTGACCATAGTAATAACGCCATCTCCCGGCGTAAATGTCAGCGTAAATGGCGGTGAGGAGCAGTTTTACACGTGGGGCGATTTCGACCCCGATTCATTGACCGGGGCTGATGCCGTGGCGGCTTTCGCTGCCGGAGGCATCAGGCTTCTCTTCATGCAGTTTGAGCTGGTTGCCGAGGCTTCCTTAATCATCGACCAAAATCAGAACGTTTTTCCCGGGAGTCCCACGATAACCATCCCTTGCGATTCTTTCACCTCATCTCCGGATATAACCGCAAATCCCGGGTCCAGAGACTTTTCATGGACAGATGACGGCAGCGGCGAGATCGACTTTTTCGATTCCTTTGCCCTGGATATCGACCAATGCTGGGCCGATGACACGAGCAGTGTGGAGGATGAACTGCTCGACGGGACGGTGAACATGAGCGAAATCTTATTCGGGTTTGACGACAGTTGCAGGCTCGTGACTTTCGGATTCAACATAGTTGAGCTGCAGAACCTCTCAGTCTCCGAAACCACTTCCGATGTGCCCGCAGGTGGTAACGTTACGGTCTCTGCCGGTTCCACCGCATCGATAACGGGATCATTTTTCTTTTACTTTCAGTAGGCGTCGAATGCGAAACCTTTAAGGCGTTCCAGATCGGGTGGACTTCCTGTCCGCCCGATCTATCGCTTGCAAAAAATATTTTTTCCCCACGTCCTTGGCTCCAACTGCCGATAACAATTTTCTAATCGGCGCGGGTAAGGATCACTTTTCCCGATTCCCGGCCTCAGAAGAACATCTCGAGGCCCGCTTTCACGTACCTCACCCTCAGGGCATTGTTCTTCCCGGCAAATCTGTTTCCGTACCCGATGCCGACCTTCAGGGGGATGGGGAATTTTTTCTCTTCATACAGGGGAAGGGTTGAGTATGAGAGGCCCACCTGGACTACGTGTGATTCCCACTCGGTCTCATCCTCCAGGGACCGGTAGTTGAACCCGAGGTTACCCGAGACTTCTGTCCTGAACATATAGGAAAATTTATAGAGCAATGAAATGTTCGCCCCCCGGGCGAACTCATAGTTCGCCTCCCCCTCCAGCTCGATCACATCCCCGATGTCCCTGTCGACCTTCTCTCTATTTTTGGTAACGGGCTGATTCACGTCATCGGGTATCCGTACCGTCTCCCTGTCCGGAAGGACGAGGTAATAGCGCGCTGTCGCGTTGATCACGAGATGCTTTATCCCCGTGTAATCGTTGTTTGAGTGAAGGAAGGGAGCCCACGCACCGGTGCCGAACTCAAGATCCGTCAGGTTGTCGGGGTCGTCCACGTCCCCCGTCGGGATCCTGACGCCGAAGGTCAGGGCGAGGCGCCAGTTCTCATTTTTGAAATACTGGTACCTGGCACCCACCTCCACATCCAGCAACCCGCTTCCCGACCAGCTCTCGAACCGCTCGTACCCGAAACCCGGTATATCCACCGTCCCATCACCATCGACATCGAGACCACCCCCGAGGAGATCCTGGACATCCTCCTCGCTGAGCGGTATCCCCCCCAAACGTATGGGGATCAGTGGGGCGCCGGCAAAGGGGTCTCCGGGAGTCCCGAAAAATGGGTTCTTCCCCACGGTGGCGTCCGCCGTTTCCAGCCTGGCATCGACGGTGTTCTTCTGAAAGGAGTAGGGTATTTTCACACCCACCATCAACCTGTCCGTCACACCGTAGGCAATGATAAGCTCGAGGTCGACAAACTCCATCTCGAAGGAGACGACGCTCTCCCCGATATTCGCCGAGGGAAGATTGAAGGGAGGCCCCTCCAGCATGGACAGATCGGGGAATATCTCACTGTCGAGGGTGGTGTTGAAATCCGCCGCTACATCTTCGATGTTTCCGTCGGGGTCGTATCTCTCGTCCACCGGGGGGTAGAATTCCGAGGTGAACCGAATTCCGAACACCCCTTTTGGGAGAACTTCGGCGTCATCGCCACGGGACGGGATGCCCGTTCCAGCGATGATGAGCAGAGTGAATAGTATGAAGATAATTATTGAGTTTTTTCTGTGAGACACCGTTTCCACCTTTTCCCGTTTCGCAACGTGGTGTTTCATTCCCACTCGCCCGGCAGAAACCACATTGAGAAACCCGTTGCACACCGAAATGGCCCGGAATGGGAGGAGGCGTGCGAATCCCACCGGGATCGTAATTGTGATAAACGCTTATAACTATCTAGTAACAATAGCATTTACCTTTTTTCCGTTGAATCTCTCTCCTTGCATCAACTTTGTAGTTGTTTAGATTTCAAGAGCCATGCCAGGTTATGGACAGAATCAAATACACACCAGAGGAGGACTCTAAAGGAGAAGGTCAAAGGGGTTGAGCTGTAAGAAGTATGTCTTTTGCCGGCGTTCATTATATAAAAAATTGCATCATCTTGAAACAGTGTTTGTTCATTTTGTTACATGGAGAGTGCCGATTCAGAAGGTGACATATCGGTAGAAATACCCCAGCCTAACGTGAAACAGTCCCGTTGCTTGTTCAGGTACTACTCCTTTTTCTTCTGCGGCGGAGGCGGAAGATGTTCAGTCACGGGGAAAGATGTGATTTTCAGATGCCTTTACCGGGTATGGCTTGCTGCTCGTTGCCGGGTTGTGGCTGGGGGCCAGGGGGAGGAAAAAGGGATGAGGAAATACACATCAAACCTCCGAAAGGGTTCGCACATTGAAAGCGGGAAAAAAGATCGGGAAAATGCCGGAAACAAGACAGCAGTGCTTCGTCTTGCCTGATCTCCGTTACTTTTGTCCTGATCCGATGATTTCATTAGTCGACCGGGAACGGGATGTGTTGATCGCAAGTTCTCAAAATCTCTAATAAATGTATAGAATTTCCTCTATATCCGGACAACCATGAACTCTCCTGGCTCTCCTCTATAAATGCTAAATATATGATTATAATGTAGAACTATATAAAATCACGCCATGGCATCTTCCTTGCTCCCTGTATTGACGAAGGGTGCACGGATGGTGCCCTGGATTCTTACGTTGAAAGGATAACGTTGACGAAAATACCGACATGCCCTCAGTGTAAGAACTTCATCGGTTTTTCCGAGGATATGCCGGGTGTTTACATATGCAAAGCATTTCCAGATGGCATACCGAAAGAGATCCTCTCCGGAGAGTATGACCATACAAAACCACACCCTGCGCAAAAGCCCGGAATTGTCTTCACTCCCCGCGACGATGTGAAGTAAGAAGCACATCATCGATTACCGATTTTCCCATCTTTTATTGAGAGACAGCCGGTAACCGGCGGCCAACACCCTGACAGAGTTCAGAGCATTTAACGGGGTCTCACCTATCGACTCCCTTGAATCTTTCCGTCACCCCACCTTTCATATTTTTCCTGTCACTTGACATACATCAATTACCCCGGGGCGGATATTTCCTATGGTAATGGCAGATACACTATTTTTTCCCTCTTCCAATCCCCGTCCACCCCCCTACCGATCAAACCTTGGGCGGGGATTTTTCTCACTTCTCACCTGCACCTCGCGTTGTCCCGCATACGGTTTTTTTATAAGGATGGTCCGGAAGCCGAAAGTGAGGTCAAAACTTTGGAGCCCTCTGCCGACAAAAATCGTATCTAATGGAGGGTGTTTGCGGTATGGTAAGCATGAAACCTTCTGAAGAATCAGGGGGTCGATTCAGCAGGAGGCAGCCAGATGACGAAGGTTATAAACTTTATCGGCGGTCCGGGTTCGGGGAAATCCACTTTCGCCTATCGGCTGATGGCCCATTTCAAGATAAACGGGGTTTCCTGCGAGTACACGGGGGAATATGCCAAGGAGAAGGTCTGGGATGACCATCTGAAGATATTTGACAATCAACTCCTCGTGTTTGCCCAGCAGCAGCACCGGCTTCACCGGCTGTTGGGAAAGGTCGATTACATCATCACCGACTCTCCCCTTGTTCAGTTCGTCTACTACCTGGAAGAGTTTACCCCCGAGGAGGAAAAGAAGTCCGAGAGATTTCAGGCATTCAAGAAGCTTATCTGGGCCGAGTTTCACTCATTTGCAAACATAAACTTCTTCATGAAGAGGCCATCTGAGTTCAGCAACGAGGGGCGATATCAGGATCCCCAGAAAGCCCTGGCGATCGATGCGGCGATTATGGAGGTCCTGAAAACGGGCGGAGTCCCTTTTACCCTGCTTTACTGCGAGTCGAGCGGGCTGGAGGAGGTATTGAACGCTATTCACAACCCCGGATAGAGGGAGGTTTTCTGCAAACACGCACGGTGCTGACTCCGTCGTTAACCGGGAAAGGGAGCGGGTCCAGCAGGCGTCTTTCCCTGTCCCGGCACAGATTGGTAACGCGTTTCCCCTCGGGATATCACGGGAGGGCGGGGCAAACCAGGAAAAGGGGAGGAAGTGATGACAATACGAAAGGAAATGCTCGTCCAGTGTCCCGAATGTAAAACCAACGTGGCGACCACCATATTCGAATCCCTCGATGTCAAATCAGACCCGCAAATCAAGGATGCATTTCTGAAAGGCGATACCAATTTGTTTCAGTGCAAAGGCTGCAGCTTCGAAGCATATTTCCCCGCCCCCTTCATGTACCACGACAGGGAGAACAAAATCATAGCCCAGTGCTTTCCCTTCGCCTTCCTCGATGAGGATGCATTCTTCGGTAACTTCACCGAAAATGGGAAAATAATCCTTGGCAGAGAGGACGGAGCGGAGCACCCTGAACCCGATTACTTCAAAGACGTCCACATCGTCTTCAGCATGGAGGAGCTCGTTCGGTACGTTACGTTCCGCGACAGACTGCGCGAAGTCAAGAAAAGGGGGGACACATAATCCGAAGTTGCCGCGATAGAGCGGGATGGCTCACATCCCGAAAACCGTGAGCGCGGAGAAGATGTCGGCCCCTCCCGCATGAGCAGCACCCATCCTTTCCTGCCTTAGCGCGCATCCGCCTTTATCCGGCGAGGCCGGTTCACTTCGCCTCAGGGCAAAGAACCGATGCAACCCCGCCCGAAGCTTCCCTGCCAGGTCACGGACAACTGCGTCGCACCGGCACGTGCGGCATACCCGTCCCGCCGGATCTTTTTTCGACATCCTGGCAAAAACAGGAGGGAGGATGCATTGCAACA
>JBFFNJ010000044.1:0-11822 GCA_041563215.1 Candidatus Deferrimicrobia bacterium
AGGGGGGCGGAGAGATCGTGTCCCTTCTCAAGACCGGCTCGGCTTACTACGCTCCCGCAGCGGCCACAGTTGAGATGGTGGAATCGATCGTATTCAACAAGAAAAAGATTCTTCCTTGCGCCGTTCTCTGTCAGGGCGAATACGGAATCGACAACCTCTTCGTCGGTGTCCCCGTGAAACTCGGCTCGAATGGCGTTGAACAGATCATCGAGTTCAGGCTGTCCGATACGGAGAAGGCTGCCCTGATGAATTCTGCAGGTGCGGTAAAAGAGCTCTGTGACATCGTCGACAGCATGGGATTTTAATAAAAATAAAGAAGGAAGGATAAGCCCAAGATGAGGGAGATAAATGTCAAGGACATGATTCCTGTGGTGTCGAAGATGTGTATCGATGCGACCACCAGCCTGGGTGAGGACGTCATCAAGGCCTACAAAGATGCCATTGTAATGGAGGAGTCCCCCGCGGCAAAGGATATCCTGCAGCGGCTGCTTGAAAACGCGGAGATAGCAAGAGAGGAAGGAATGCCGGTATGCCAGGACTGCGGGTTTGCCGTTCTTTTCGTCGACGTGGGACAGGATGTCAGGTTTGTAGGCGGGGACATATCAGAAGCCCTTACCGAGGGGGTTCGGAGGGGATATGAAGAAGGCTTTCTCAGGAAGTCTATCGTTGCAAAGCCGGCAACGGAGAGGGTTAATACCGGCGATAACACTCCACCCGTGATTCATTACAACATCGTTCCCGGTGACAGGGTGCGTATAACCTTCCTTGCAAAGGGGGGAGGGTGCGAGAACATGTCCTCTGTGATGATGCTCACGCCGGCGCAGGGGCTCGAAGGGATAAAAAAAGCGGTGATCGAGAGGGTTCGGAATTCCGGTGGGAACCCCTGCCCTCCCATCAAAGTGGGGATCGGCATTGGAGGGACCTTTGAAAAAGCGGCCATGCTGGCCAAGAAGGCGCTGCTCAGAAAGATCGGGGAGTTCAGCGCCGAGCCGGAGATGGCAGCGGTGGAAAGGGAACTCCTGGAAAAGATTAACAATACAGGCATTGGACCCCAGGGCCTCGGCGGCCGGATAACCGCTTTTTCCGTCTCAATCGAATCACATCCAAGCCATATTGCAAGTCTTCCCCTGGCAATTAACATCGACTGTCATGTCAGCAGGCATAAAGAGGTCGAAATTTAAAAGAGCGAGGTGCGGGAAAAGTGAGCGAAATAAAGATTACGACTCCGGTTGATGAAGGTGTGCTGTCTGAACTCAAGGTGGGGGACAGGGTCCTAATCAGTGGAGTCCTCTACACCGCGCGGGATGCGGCCCACAAAAGATTGGTAGAGGCCCTCGAAAAAAAGGAGGCTCTGCCAGTAGATCTCACCGGACAGATGATCTACTATGCCGGTCCAAGCCCCACCCCCCCCGGAAAGCCGATAGGGTCCGTGGGTCCAACGACCAGTTACCGTATGGACCCCTATGCCCCCAGGCTCATGGATGCAGGGCTGAAAGGGATGATCGGTAAGGGGCCCAGGTCAAAGCAAGTTATCGACTCGATGGTCAAGAACAAAGCGGTATATTTTGCCGCCATAGGCGGTGCTGCTGCCCTCCTGGCAAGACAGGTCAAAAAGGCTGAAGTCGTTGCCTATGAAGAGCTTGGCCCGGAAGCCATAAGGAGGCTCGTTGTCGAGGATTTCCCCGCCATTGTGGTCAATGATATACATGGAAATGATCTCTTTGTCGAAGGTGTCAAAAAATACGCAAAGGAAATGTAATATTCCCCCAAAAAAACTCAGGAGGTAGGCTTATGGGCTACAGGTGGCATACAGGTTCAGTGGCCTGGATTCTGCATCGGCTCTCCGGTGTGGCGCTCACCCTGTATCTGGTTATCCACATCTGGGTGATTCACCATATCGGGCAGGGGCCGGAGGCGTTCGACGCCATTATGGCCAAGGTTCAGACACCGTTTTTCAAACTTCTCGAAATAGGGCTTCTGGGAACGGTTCTCTTTCACTCATTCAACGGGTTCAGGATTCTGCTCTTCGACCTTGGAGTGGGGATCAGGCAGCAAAAGCAGGTATTCTGGGGTTCGGTCGTTGTCGGGATACTGTTCCTTATCTACGGTGGGTTCAACATTTTATCCCACCTAGCTCACTGATGGGAGGATGCCATGCAGAGATATAAAGGATCTTTGAAATCCGGTGGGGCTCTGGGGTGGTTCTACCAGCGCCTGTCCGGGATGGCGCTTATCGTTCTTCTCCTTACCCACTGGGGGATCGAACACCTCGGGCCTAAGACAGCTGACGGGATTCAATATCTGGATATAGCGACACGGCTCGCTTCACCATTCTGGAAAACTTTCAACCTCCTTTTCCTGGTACTGGCCATATTCCACGGCATGAACGGTCTTCTCATGATCATCAGGGACTACGTGAAGGTTCCCTGGCAAAAGGGGACCCTTTATTCTGTGGTGGTACTCTTAGGGGTAGTTTTCCTGATACTCGGTGCGCTCACCGTCATTCCTTTCCAGGTCAAAGCTTAAAAATTCAATGGAGGAAGGTGATTAGCGATGATTCACAAGCATGAGGTTATTATAATTGGTGCGGGGCTCGCAGGGCTTCGGGCTGCCCTTGAGCTTGCCGGAAAAGCAGATGTGGCCGTGCTCAGCAAAGTGTATCCCACCCGTTCCCATTCAGGGGCTGCCCAGGGAGGGATAGCAGCGGCACTTGCAAACGAAAGCGACGATTCGATCGATTTGCACATATATGACACGGTGAAGGGGAGTGACTGGCTCGGTGACCAGGATGCACAGGAACTCATGTGCCAGGAGGCTCCCGAGGTCATTTACGAACTCGAGCATATGGGGTGTCCCTTCAGCCGGCTTCCCAACGGAAAGATCGCTCAGCGCCCTTTCGGCGGGCACTCGAGGCCGAGAGCGTGTTACGGGGCCGACTCGACGGGGCACTTCATTCTGCATACGCTGTGGGAAAAATGTCTGCAAAAGAAAGTCCTCTTTTACAACGAGTTCTACGTGTCCCGTCTGATCGTGCAGGACAATCAATGTTCCGGAGTTGTGGCGATCAATCTCAAGGATGGTGAGCTTCACACATTCCGGGCAAAAGCCATTCTCTTCGCAACGGGGGGGTATGGAAGGGCATACCAGATAACCTCCAACGCCCATGCAAATACCGGTGACGGGCTTGCCCTCGTGTACCGGGAAGGGCTGCCGATCGAGGACCTCGAATGTGTGCAGTTTCATCCGACGGGGCTCTACAAGTCGGGCATACTGCTGACCGAGGGTGCAAGAGGCGAAGGCGGGTATCTCCTGAACAGCGAGGGCAAGCGTTTCATGGAGAAGTATGCGCCGAAATTCATGGAGATAGCACCGCGGGACCTCACTGCACGGTCCATGCAGACGGAGATAAACGAGGGCAGGGGGATAGAGGGGAAGGATTTCGTCTATCTCGATCTTCGTCACCTCGGCAAAGAGAGGCTCATGGAGAGGCTTCCCCAGATAACGGAATTGACCAGGAAGTTTGCAGGCGTCGATCCTCTTTCACAGCCCATACCGATCCAGCCAACCGCCCACTACTCCATGGGTGGTATCCCTGTCGATATTTATGGCCGTGTCATTTATGACGCGGCAAATAGTTTGGTGGAAGGGTTATATGCAGCGGGAGAGTGCGCGTGCATGTCGGTTCACGGTGCAAACAGGCTCGGAACGAACTCGCTCCTCGACGCCGTCGTACACGGCAGGAGGGCGGGAAAAGCGATAATAGGAGATTTGCAAAATGGCCTTGATTACCGGACTCTTTTCGATGAGTCCGAAAAGCCGGTAAAGGAAGAGATCGAGAGGCTGATCAGGGGAACGGGGAAAGTGAGGGCGGCTGAAATCAGAAAGCACCTTCAGGAGCAGATGCAGGCTCACTGCGGTCTCTTTCGGGATCAGAGGGGGCTCGAGACCCTTCTCTCGACCGTGAAAGATCTGCAACATCAATTTGAAGATGTGGCCGTCGATGACAAGAGCCTCTACTACAATACGGAGCTGATAGAGACGATAGAGGTCTCCCATCTGCTCGAATTTTCAGAGGTCATAGTGGTGGGGGCACTCGCGAGGACGGAGTCGAGGGGAGCGCATTTCCGGACCGACTTTCCAAGACGCGACGACGAGAATTGGATGAAGCACACCCTCGCTTACAGGACGGATGACGGTGTGCGGTTGGATTACAAACCCGTCGTCATAACGAACTATCCGCCTGAAGAAAGGAAATATTGAGGAGGAAACGAGATGAGGTATACCTTCAAAGTTTACCGATATAACCCGGAGCAGGATTCCTCTCCAAGATTTCAGACCTACGAAATCGATTGCGAAGAAGGATGGACAGTCCTTGACGCCTTGCACCATATCAAGTGGTATGTTGACGGGACCCTCTCATTCAGGAGGTCCTGCCGGCATGAAATATGCGGCTCCTGTGCAGTTGTCATGAATGGCGTAAACGGGCTCTCCTGCAACACCCAGATCGCAGAACTGAAGAGCAATACCATAACCGTCGGGCCCCTCAATGGTTTCCCGGTTGAGAAGGACCTGATAGTGGACATGGACCTCTTCATAGATCGACTAAAGGCTATCAACCCGTTCTTCGTGTCGGATACACCCCCGACGGACAAGGAGTATTTGCAGTCTCCTGAAGACAGGGCCATCATAGATGACGCTGTCAACTGCATACTCTGTGCAAGCTGTACCGGGTCGTGTCCCTCATTCTGGTACAACAAGGAATACCTGGGGCCGGCTGCGCTTTTGAAAGCGTTCCGGTTTGTCTTCGACTCCCGGGACGAGGGGGCGGCCGAGCGGATCGACCTGGTTGACGATCACAACGGGCTGTGGCGGTGCCACACGATCTTCAACTGCAACGAGTGTTGCCCCAAAAACCTGAACATAACAGGGGGGATCCAGGAACTGAAGAAGCTTGCATTTTTGAGAAAGATATAATCCGCAAACGGGAAGGGATACCGATGGTGAAGGGTATCTTTTTTAAAGAACGCAGGAAGGGGAGGGGAAGATGAATATCCATGAGTACCAGGCAAAGCAGGTCTTGGCAAAATATCGCGTTGCCATTCCTCCCGGAAAAGTGGCATTCACGGTAGAGGAGGCCGAATCTATTGCAGAAGAGATAGGGCTTCCCGTTGTCATCAAGGCGCAGATTCACGCCGGGGGCAGAGGCAAGGGTGGCGGCGTCAAAATGGCAAAGACGATGGAGGAGGTAAGGGAACACGCGGGGAGGATTCTGGGGATGACGCTCATCACCCATCAGACGGGTCCCGAAGGGAAACTTGTCAGGAAGGTGATGGTGGAAAAAGCAACCGACATCAAGAGGGAACTCTACGTTGGACTGGTGGTGGACAGGACGGAGTCAAAAGTCGTCGTCATGGCCTCCTCGGAAGGCGGCATGGAAATAGAGGAGGTTGCGGCGCGTTCTCCGGAAAAAATATTGAAAGAGTATATAGATCCGGGCGTTGGTATGCTGCCATACCAGGCGAGAAAGCTTGTTTTCGGACTTGGCATGGAGCCGGCCCAGGTAAGCAAGGCTGTCAGGTTCATACTCAGCCTCTATCAGGCGTTTGCCGACACGGACTGCTCCCTTGCCGAGATAAATCCGTTGGTAATCACGGCCGATGACGACGTCATCGCTCTCGATGCGAAGATGAACTTCGATGGGAACGGGCTTTTCCGTCACCCTGATATTCTCGAGATGCGGGACGTAGACGAAGAAGACAAGATGGAATACGAGGCCTCGAAATTTGACCTGAGCTACATCAGCCTCGACGGAAACATCGGGTGTATGGTCAACGGGGCGGGCCTTGCAATGGCCACGATGGATATGATCAAACTCCACGGCAGCGAACCTGCCAATTTTCTTGATGTGGGCGGTGGTGCATCGACGGAGCAGGTGAAAAACGCCTTCAGGTTGATTCTCGCCGATCCAAAAGTGAAAGCAATCCTCGTAAACATCTTTGGCGGTATAATGAGATGTGACGTGCTCGCCGAAGGAGTTGTCCAGGCAGCGAGGGAAGTAAAGTTGAGTGTTCCCCTCGTTGTAAGGCTCGAAGGCACAAATGTTGAGAAGGGAAGGGAAATACTCGAGAAATCCGGTCTCAACATAATTTCAGCAAAGGATATGAGGGATGCTGCCGAGAAAGCGGTCGAGGCGGCAGAGTGAAATATTTCTAGGGGGAAAAGCAGATGAGCATACTTATAAATAAAGATACCAGGGTCCTTGTCCAAGGAATTACCGGTGCCACGGGCGCCTTCCATACAAAGCAGATGCTCGATTACGGCACCAAGATAGTGGGGGGAGTTACCCCTGGAAAGCGGGGGCAGAAGGTAGAGGGGGTCCCCGTTTTCAACACCGTTTATGAAGCCGTGATGGAAACGGGGGCGAATGCATCGGTGGTATATGTTCCACCTGCGTTTGCGGGTGATGCTATAATGGAGTGCGTTGACGCCGAGTTGGATCTTGTTGTGGCGATAACAGAGGGTATTCCCATTCTCGACATGGTGAAAGTCAAGCGATTCATGAAGGGCGGAAAGACCCGTCTCGTTGGCCCCAACTGCCCCGGTGTCATTACTCCCGGTGAGTGCAAGATAGGGATCATGCCCGGTTACATACACGAGCCGGGAGAAGTTGGCGTCGTGTCACGGTCGGGCACGTTAACCTACGAAGCAGTTGCCCAGCTCACATCCCTTTCCCTGGGCCAGTCCACCTGTGTGGGAATTGGAGGAGATCCCGTCAACGGGACTGATTTCATAGATGTTTTAAGGCTGTTCCAGGACGATCCCGGAACCCGGGCGGTGGTGTTGATCGGTGAAATCGGCGGTACCGCAGAGGAAGAGGCCGCCCAATTCATCAAAGACAATATGACCAAGCCCGTGGTCGGCTTTATCGCGGGAAGGACCGCGCCGAAGGGAAAGAGAATGGGCCATGCGGGTGCGATCATATCGGGGGGGAAGGGGACGGCCGACGAGAAGATCAAGGCGTTCAAAGATGCAGGTATCGAGGTTGCCGAAAGCCCTGCCGATATGGGTGTTTCCATGGCCAGGGTGCTCGGCATGGAAATAAACTGACAAGGGGTAACGATCGATGATCAAGACGCAGGAAAAGATGATCCCAAAGGAAAACGAGAAGGTAAAGATCACCATCGTTCCGAGATTCTGCAAAGGATGCGATATATGCGTGAGGTTGTGCCCGAAAAGCGTTCTCGGTATGGAGATGTTCAAGGTCAAGGTTGTTGATATCGACAAATGCATCATCTGCGGGCAGTGTGAGCTCAGGTGTCCCGATTTCGCAATTTTCGTCGAAAAAAAGGAAGTGAAGGGAGGCGAAAGTGGCTAAGACTATCAGTCTTTTGCAGGGGAATGAAGCCTGCTCCGAGGGAGCCTTGTACGCGGGCTGCACTTTTTTTGCCGGCTATCCAATAACTCCCTCAACCGAAGTGGCCGAGGTTCTGGCGATAAAACTCCCCCTCATCGGTGGAGCCTTCATGCAGATGGAGGATGAGATCGCCGCGATGGCAGCCATTATTGGCGCGTCCCTTGCGGGCTCCAAGTCTCTGACCGCTACGAGCGGTCCCGGGTTTTCCCTCAAGCAGGAAAATATCGGTTTTGCTGCAATTGCCGAAGTTCCCTGCGTGATCGTAAACGTCATGAGGGGTGGCCCCTCGACGGGCGTTCCGACAGGACCGGGACAATCTGATATCATGCAATGTAGATGGGGAACACACGGCGACCATCCGATAATTACGCTCACTCCGGCATCGGTGCAGGAAATATTTACCGAGACCGTGAGGGCCTTTAACCTTTCCGAGAAATATCGGAATCCCGTCATAATCGCCTTCGATGAAATTGTGGGACATATGCGGGAAAAGATTGAAATTCCCGAACCGGGTGAACTGGAGATAATCGACAGGGTAAAGCCAAATGTCCCGCCGGAAGAGTATTTCCCCTACGACTCCTCAAAGGGTGACATCCCGCCAATGGCGAACTTTTTCGAGGGTTACCGGTATCATGTGACCGGCTTGAATCACGACATGACCGGTTTCCCCGTTAATGCCTGTGAGTTGATCCATGTGGAGGAGGAGAGGCTCATGAGGAAAATTGATGCCAACAGGGATGACATTATCAAATACGAGGAGTTCATGCTCGACGATGCGGAGGTGGCGATTTTTGCATACGGCGCCTGCGGCAGGTCAGCCAAGGAGGCGGTGGAAACCGCCAGAGAGAATGGGATGAAAATAGGCCTCTTCAGGCCTCTGACCATCTGGCCATTTCCCGACAGGGAAATCGAGGCGCTTGCCGGAAGGGTGAAGGGTATCGTGGTTCCCGAGCTCAGCCTCGGTCAGATCATTCTCGAGGTCGAGAGATCGTCAAAGGGCAAAAGTAGGATAGAAGGGATATTCAGGGTCGATGGCGACCCCATAACTCCGGCCCAAATTCTGGACAAGGTGAAGGAGGTTATCTGATGGCCTACGATTACAGTCCCTACTTGAGGAACGAAAAATTTCCCCATATTTGGTGTCCCGGGTGCACATACGGAATCGTACTGAAAGCAATCATACGAGGAATAGAAAAAACGGGAATATCAAAAGATGATACGGCGATTGTCTCAGGCATTGGCTGTGCCTCGAGGCTCCCCGGATATGTCGATTTCAATACGCTCCACACTGCCCACGGAAGAGCAATAGCATTCGCCACGGGTATAAAAATGGTAAAACCGGAAAAAAATGTTCTCGTTATCACCGGGGACGGAGATGCCACTGCAATCGGGGGAAACCACTTTATTCATGCCTGCAGGAGAAATATCGACATCACCGTGATCATATTCAACAATTTCATCTACGGCATGACGGGGGGGCAGTACTCTCCCACAACACCCACCGGAGCCTTTGCAACGACGATGCCCTACGGAAACGTAGATCCTCACTTCGACATCATCGAGCTGTCCAAGGGATCAGGTGCAACCTTTGTTGCCCGGGGGACGGCATATCACGCAGCCGCTCTGGACAGGCTGGTGGTGGAGTCCATAAATCACAAGGGTCTTTCTGTTCTTGAAATCATAAACGCATGCCCAACCACCTATGGAAGAAGGAACAAGTTCAAAAATCCCACGGACATGCTTCTCTGGATGAAAGACCATTACGTGCCTCTCAGCGCCTATCAGAAACTTCCTCCTGAAAAGGCTGAAGGGAAATACCCAACGGGAATTCTCTTCAAGACGGAAAAACCGGAGTACTCCGAAGTCTACTACGAGATGGTTAACAGGGTAAGATCAAGAGGAAAAGGAGGTAGGTGATGGCGCGCTACGAGATCAGGTTTTCAGGATCGGGCGGTCAGGGGTTGATCCTCGCAGGAGTAATATTTGCTGAAGCGGCAGCTATTTACGGAGGAATCAATGCAGTCCAGAGCCAGTCCTACGGTCCCGAAGCAAGGGGAGGTGCAAGCAAGTCCGAGGTTATCATCAGCGACGAAACGATAAATTTCCCAAAAGCCATGAGCATAGATCTCCTTCTTGCCCTAACCCAGGAAGCCTGTAACAAATACTATGTGGACCTGAAAGAAGAGGGCGTCCTGCTCGTTGACGAGGATTTCGTCACGGAGATTCCCGAGGGAAATTACCGGGTGATAAAGCTCCCCATTATCAGGTCGGCCCAGGAGAAGGTGGGAAAGGCTTTTGTGGCAAATATCGTTGCCATAGGGGCAATTACGGCGATCGTTGAAAAGGTCAGTTTCGATTCCGTAGAGAAAGCCGTCCTCTCGAGGGTTCCCCGGGGGACTGAAGATCTGAACAGAATGGCCCTCAAGATCGGCTTCGATATGGCAAAAGAAAAAATTGCTCAGTAAAGGAGTCCCCCCTTGGAGAGGACGCTCAGCATAGTGAAGCCCGATGGAGTCGAAAGGGGGCTCATCGGGGAAGTCATGGCCAGGTTTGAAAAAGAGGCGATAAAAATAGTAGCCATCAAAATGGTGAAGATGGAAAAAGCACAGGCCGAGGGTTTCTACGCGGTGCACAGAGGGAAACCTTTTTTCAACAGCCTCACCACGTTCATGTCCTCAGGACCGATCGTGGCCCTGGTCCTCGAGGGAGAAGGAGTGATAGCAAAGAACCGGGAAATAATGGGGGCAACCAACCCCGCCGAGGCCGCCGCCGGGACCATTCGTGCTGATTTTGCCTCGGAGATAGAGAAAAATATCGTTCACGGGAGCGACTCCCCCGAAACGGCACAAAAGGAGATAGCCTTCTTTTTCAGCGAACTTGAAGTGAGCTATTAGGTAGACGCCCCCTGAAAGGAGATTGCCCTTTCTGGTAGTATACTATCGGAAGGGGTTTTTTTATTATGAGGCAGGCGTATGGGTAGCAGGATAGACCTGAAGGGAAAAACTCTGGGGGAACTCGAAGAACTCTTTGCCGCGTGGGGCAAGGAGCGATTTAGGGCCCGGCAGATATACAGGTGGATTTACGAAAAGCTCGAGACGAGCTTCACGGAGATGACGGACCTCTCCAAACCTTTTCGCCGGGAGCTGGAGGAGCACTTTCTCGTTTCCCGCTTTGATCACGATGTGGTGAGGGTGTCTCGGGACGGGACGGTGAAGTTTCTCTTCATGCTGCCCGATGGAGATGGGGTTGAGACGGTCTTGATCCCTGAGGGGAAGAGAAATACCATATGCCTGTCGACCCAGGTCGGTTGCAGGATGGGGTGCAGTTTCTGCGCGGCCGGGGAGGGAGGTTTTTCGAGAAACTTGACCGCCGGGGAGATAGTGAATCAGTTCTGTGCTGCAGAGCAGTATCTGCGGGCACGGGGAGAGCGATCGACCAACGTTGTCTTCATGGGTATGGGAGAACCCCTGGATAATCTCGACGAAGTTTTGAAAACGATAGAAATCCTGAACTCAGAATTTGCATTTTCCATTTCCCAGAAGAGAATTACCGTTTCCACCTGCGGCCTTATACTTGAGCTGAAAAGGCTCGTGTCTGCCTGCGACGTTTCCCTTGCTGTTTCCCTGAATGCGACGACGGATGCTCTTCGAAGCAGATTGATGGCGGTGAACAGGAGATACCCGCTCCAGGATCTCGTACAGTTCCTCGAGCAGGTGAAGCCGAAAAGGAACAGAAAGGTTACGGTCGAATATCTTCTCATTGCGGGACTGAATGATTCGCCGCGTGATGCGGCACGGCTGGCGGCGCTTCTGAAATCGTGCAGGGTAAAGGTAAACCTCCTTCCTTTCAACCAGACGGGTTCCAATTCCTTTGAAACCCCCGGTTTTGAGTCGCTGGACAGATTCCGGGAAATCCTTGTGAACAAGGGGATCCAGACTATAATACGGGAGAGGAGAGGAGCCGATATTGAGGCCGCCTGCGGTCAATTGCGCGGAAAAATGAGGGGAAAGGGAAAAACCCTTGAATAGAAGATTGCCTCTTCAATAAGATTACAAGGGGAACATGAGAGGTGAAAAAATGAAAACGGTTCTTGGTGTCATCGGGGGCAGTGGCCTTTACGATATTTCCGGCGTTGATATCGTTGATGAGGTGAGCGTCGAGACGCCCTTCGGACCCCCTTCCGATTCATACATAATCGGCGCACATGAAATGGGGAAGATAGTTTTCCTCCCCCGGCACGGTAGGGGCCACAGGATACATCCCTCAAAAATAAACTTCAGGGCAAATGTTTATGGAATGGTGAAGCTCGGTGTTACCAGGATTCTCTCCATTAGTGCCGTGGGGAGCATGAAAGAGGAGATTGCCCCGGGCGACATCGTCGTCGTGGATCAGTTCTATGACAATACGA
>JBFFNJ010000045.1:0-11566 GCA_041563215.1 Candidatus Deferrimicrobia bacterium
GAATGAGATCACCGAGGCCCGCAAGTCCGTTGAACGTCTCCCGGGCAGCGCCGAAGGCCACGCCGAGCCGCTTCATCTCCACGAGCCCCCTCGTGATGATCGCAGCCCGCGCATTCAAGCCGAAACCGAGACCATCGGCAATTCCCGTTGCGATGGCAATAACGTTCTTGACGGCCCCCCCGAGCTCCACCCCGACGATATCATCGTCTGCATAAAGCCGGAAATGGGGCGTGCTCAGCTTTCCCTGGAGAATCCGCGTGGTATCGAGGCTCGCCGAGGCGATGGTTGCAGCAGCAGGTTTAAAGCCTGCAACCTCCCGCGCGAAGGTGGGGCCCGAGAGAACCGAGACCCGCCTTCCCTGCTCCCCTGGAAGCTCTTCCACGAGTATCTCGCTCACCCGCTTCAGGGTTTCCGTCTCGATCCCTTTCGAGAGAGAGACGGGAACCTGCCCTTTCTCCATGTACCGGCTCGCCCGGGCTGCCACCTGGCGGGCAAAGAGGGAGGGGACGCAAAAAAGGACGATCTCGGCCCCCCCGATCACCTCTGCAAGGTCATGAGAGAGGCACACGTTCGGGGGAATGGGAAAACCCGGCAGGAAAATGGCGTTTTCCCCCGTATCCCTTACGGTATCGATATTTACATCATGGTGGGCCCAGAGCGAGATCTGCTCGAACTTCACGCTCAGCGCGATGGCAACGGCCGTTCCCCAGGATCCGGCCCCGAGAATCGCTATCTTTTCCGCGCCTTCACTCCTCATCCCCGTATTCATAGAACAGGCCTTTATAGTCAGCCCCCTCCCTCAGGTACTCTACCGCCTCCCTGAGGGACTCCTGCGCCAGTGCCTCGATGAACGGATGATGGGTAAAGGAGACATTTCCCTCCTCGCCAATATTGAGGGCTGCACAGAGGGCCATCCTCACATGCTTGCTCGACCTGCCCCCCTGCTGCATCAGTTCCGCCGTGAACAGGAGCCTTTCCCTGATGATATCACGCAGGGGATACAGGCATTCCCTGATGTACTGCTTCACGAGGCTCCTTTTCTTTGGGTCATCCGCGTAGGGTTTCTCCGGTGAAGGGTCCTTCGCAAGCTCCTCGGCGTACTCGAAGGTCCTCTTCGACGTGAGGATCCACTCGGAACACTCGGGGAGGGAAATGAGGTGAGCGCTCTTCTCGAGAAGGGCCAGGTTCTCCCTCACGTCCTCCAGGCTCAGGCCCCTGACCAGGTGTTCGTGCTCCTGCGGATACACGTCTTCCGCGTCCAGAATCTGTTCCCGGAGGTGCATCTCGGCCGGGTAGAGTCCCTCGTTTTTCTCCGTGAGGAACATCCCGTGCCGGATGAGGCGCAGTCCGTATTCGAAGGGAACTTCGAGGGAGCTTCGCGCTCTCACAAAGCCAGATACGATGCTGTCGAAGGCCTTCCTGGACGTCTTGAAGTTCCCGTAACACTCCACGATACCGTATGACCTGTTTACCTGGAAGATGCTCATGGCCAGGGATCTTTTCTTCTCATCGTAAAAACGGGAAACGGTGATGGTGAACTCGTCCATCCCGTCCGCCCGGCTCACCACGACCCGGTAGATAGGCCCCTGGGGAAAACGGTAGAACCGTCTCTCCTTTTTCACGCCCAGAAGCTCCAGCCTCCGCACGGAGCGCACGGCCTGCCTTTTCACCTCCGGGCTCCGGGTGCGCTTTATCAGCCGCCGGAGGGCAGAGAGGGCCATTCCATCCCTGATCCTGCCGAGCTCACGTGCGGCATGAAGGGCAACGGACGAGTTGTACGCCGAGGCGATGATGAAAAGGATGAACACCGAGCGGGTGCTCTTGGTCGAGGCGATTCTCCGTATGATGTTCAGCTGGAGGTCGAAGCCCAGGTACTGGAACTCCTCGAGAAAATTCTCCAGGAGATTCTCGTCCCGGATCGTCAGGTCGACGAAGCTCTCCGTCATCACCCTCAGGTCACCCGCAACCCCTCCGAGCAGGGTATCCGATATGTCTACGTCGAAGTTGTGCAGCACGTTGAGTATCTGCGCCCGGAAGGATTGTGACAGTTTCCTCGTCAGGAGCATCTTCAAAAGGGGCGCAACGAAACTGGAGTTCTGGAGGCACTCGATCACGTAGGTGAGGCGGCTGAAGCTCTCCTCGTCTTCCGCACAATCGAGTTCCCGCAGAAGTGGCCGGACGGCGCTGTCGCCGAAGCGCACCATGTCGCCCGCGATCTCCTCGAGGCGGTCTGCGGAAATGTCGTTTTCCACGACCAGCCGTATCAGATCCTCCAGTTTTGCCTTCTGGGTGAAGCGGTAAACGTTACCGCCCATCAGCGTCTCCCTCCAAGTCGTTTGCCGGGAATTTTGATCCGGGAGATGGGTAACTCGCTTTGAAGAACCTTTATCTGCTCTGCCAGAATGCCCCTTTCCGGTGTGGAGTAGCGATCGATTATTGCTGTGAGATAATTCGCCGCCTCGCTTTTCCCGTGCTTCTCCTGAAGCGCTTCCGCGTAACCGATCTCCGCCCTCGCTGCAAACCGTGTGTCTCGGTAATCGCAGAGAAAGTTCTTGAACGCCAGGAGCGCCTCATCGATGAGCCCGTCGGCGAGGCAGGACATGCCGTAGAGGTAGTGTGCCTCCGCTGCGTGAGGGGAGAGGGGATAGGTAAGTATGAGCTCACGGAGATACTTCCGCTGCCTGGTGAAATTCTCCGTGCTCTCGAGGCAGCGGGCCATGAGAATCAGGACGTGATCCCTCTCGCTGAAACCCGGGTAGTTCTGGTACAGCCTCTCCAGCAGCTCCTGGCTGGCAACGGGATCCTGTCTGCGCTCCTTTAATATCTCGGCCTTCTTCATTAGGGCCACGGGCGCAAGGGAGGACTGGGAATAGTTGTAGAGGAGCAGGTCGTACATCTCGATGGCCGCTTCAAAGTCCCGCTCGACGAAGGCAAAAATATCGGCGAGCTTCTCCGTTGCTCCCGGTGCAAAGCGCGACTGGGGATACGTATCCAGGAGCGTGGCGTAGATCTCCTTTGCCCTGTCCCACTTTCCCTGGCTGGCGCTCGACCCGGCTTCATCGTAGAGCCTCTTTGCCGGTTCCGCACAGCCAGCGCACAGGGCAAGGAGCACGATGCAGGCAAATCCTTTCAAAGCTCTGGGGGTCATTCCTCTTTCTCCGCAAGTCGGTCTATCGCCTTCAACCTGTCCTCCTCCTCCATTTCCATCAGTCTCACTCCCTGGGTATTCCTGCCGACCACACGGACCTCATTTACCCTTATTCGGATGATTTTCCCCTTATCTGAAATCAGCATGAGGTTGTCTTCATCGCTCACGAAAATGGATCCGATCACGTGTCCCGTCTTTCCCGTCACCCTCAGCGTAATTATACCCTTTCCTCCCCTGGACTGCTTCCGGTACTCGCTCTCCGGGGTGCGCTTCCCGTATCCGAGCTCGGTAACGGTCATGATCGTCCCGCCCTCCCTGACGATCTTCATGCTCACCACGATGTCATCCTTGCCCAGATTCACCGCCTTGACACCCGAGGCCTGCCTCCCCATCCCCCGCACGTCCTTCTCGCTGAATCGTATGGAAAGCCCCCTGCGGGTAGAGAGAATTACCTCGTCCTCTCCCGATGATATCGCCGCCTCGATCAGCCGGTCCTCGTCCCTCAGCGATATGGCGATGATACCCGTGCTCCGGGGCCGGCTGAAATCCATCATGTCCGTCTTTTTGATCAGGCCCCGCTCCGTGGCCATGATGATGTAGTTCCCCGGCTCGAACTCCCGGACGGGAAGCACGGCCGTTATGTTCTCACCCGGCTGAAGGCGGAGGAGATTGACAATAGCCCTTCCCTTTGCCGTGCGGGACGCTTCCGGGATCTCGTGGACCTTTCGCCAGTAGACCCTTCCCCGGTCGCTGAAGAAAAGAAGATAGGAGTGCATGGTTGCAATGAAGAGTTTCGACACAAAGTCCTCGGCGCGGGTGGCCATCCCGATCTTGCCGCGCCCTCCGCGCCTCTGGGCCCGGTAGAAGCTGATGGGGTTTCTCTTTATGTAGTCGCTGTGGGAAACAGTTACCACCATCTCCTCATCGACGATCAGGTCCTCTATGCCCAGATCCTCCGTCTCTTCGATGATCTGGGATTTTCTCTCGTCGCCGTACATCTCCCGCACCTGGATGAGCTCATCGGCGATGACTTTCATCATTACTCTCTCGTCGGCCAGTATCGCCTCGAGGGTCGCAATCGTTTTCTTGATCTCGGCGAACTCATCTTTTATTTTCTGCCTCTCGAGGCCCGTCAGCCGCTGGAGCCTCATCTCGAGAATGGCCCCCGCCTGTTTGTCTGAGAGGGAAAATCTCTCCATCAGGCCGATCCTGGCCACTTTGGGGTCCTTCGACTTTTTGATGAGTTCGATAACTGCGTCCAGGCTGGCCAAGGCAATCAGCAACCCCTCCAGGATATGGGCCCTCCCCTTCGCCTTTTCGAGGTCAAAGATCGTTCTGCGTGTAACGATCTCCTTTCTGTAGAGGACGAATTCCGAGAGGAGTTCTTTCAGGGCAAAGGTCTTCGGCTGGTTGTTCGCTATGGCCAGGAACTGGATCCCGAAGCTGGTCTGCATCTGGGTGTTCTTGTAGAGCTTGTTCAGGACCACCTCGGGGATGGAGTCCTTTTTGAGCTCGAAGACGATCCTCGTTCCCTCTTTGTCCGACTCGTCCCTGATATCGGAAATTTCCTCGATCTGTTTGTTTTTCACGAGATCGGCAACCTTTTCGATGAGCCGCGCCTTGTTTACCTGATAGGGGATTTCCGATACGATGATGCTCACCCGGTCCCCCTTCTTGGCCTGCTCCATGTAGGTGCGGGCCCGGATCGCGACCGAGCCCCTGCCGGTCCTGTATGCCTCCCTGACCCCCTCCGTGCCGTAGATGATGGCGCCCGTGGGAAAATCCGGCCCCCGCACGAACTGCATCATCTCCTCATTGGTAATGTGGGGGTCCGAGATGAGCGCGACGAGCGCGTCTATCACCTCGCTCAGATTGTGAGGCGGGATGTTCGTCGCCATTCCCACGGCAATTCCGGTTGCACCGTTCACGATCAGGTTCGGGATCCTTGCGGGCAGGACCGTCGGTTCATCGAGGGACCCGTCGTAATTGGAAACTTTATCGACCGTTTCCTTCTCTATGTCCTGCAGAAGCTCGCCCGCTATCTTCTGAAGACGGACCTCCGTGTACCGCATCGCGGCAGGAGCGTCACCGTCGACGGAGCCGAAGTTCCCCTGTCCGTCAACGAGGGGATACCTGAGGGAAAAATCCTGAACCATCCTCACCAGCGCATCGTACACGGCAGTGTCGCCGTGGGGGTGAAACTTCCCGATCACATCCCCGACGATCCGTGCCGACTTCTTATACGGCTTGTTCCATTCGTTGCCAAGCTCGTTCATGGCGAAAAGAATGCGCCGGTGGACGGGCTTGAGACCGTCCCGCACGTCAGGGAGGGCCCTCCCGACGATGACGCTCATGGCGTAATCCAGGTAGGAGCGCTTCATCTCGTCTTCGATAGTCACCGAATGTATGTTTTTTCCCGGCTCCATGGAACAAACTCCCTGTCGTGGTACCTATTCCCGGTTGGCCAACGTGTAATTATTAAATATCGAGGTGGGAAACTTCAAGGGCATTTTTCTCTATGAATTCCCTCCGAGGCTCCACCCTGTCCCCCATGAGAATGGTGAATATCTCGTCGGAGTAGATCGCGTCCTCCACCGTGACCTTTTTCAGAACCCGCGTCTCGGGATTCATCGTCGTATCCCAGAGCTGGTCGGGATTCATCTCTCCCAGGCCCTTGTACCGCTGGACGTAGACCCCTTTCTTTCCCTGCTCCGTCACGAGACGTAAAAGCTCCAGGTAGTCGGCAATCTCCCTTTCGTCGCCGTTTGCGCTCACCAGAAACGGCAGGTCAGCCGTGTTTTTCAGCGAGATGCTAAGGGACTTCATCTCCTTGAAGTCGCTCGAGTCCACGAAGCGGTGGTCGATTCTGCAGGACCGCACTATCCCTTTCTCCTTGAGGGTGACCCTTGCAAAGTAGCTCCCGTTTCCCTCCTCCTCGTCCACCTCGAAAGAGAAGTCCGTGAGCTGCAATGGATGTGCCGCAAGGATTTTCACCATGTTTGCGAAATAGTCCTCGAGATAGGAGCGGTCTTCCATCCTGCCCGCATCGAGGCTGCCGTCGAGGGCAAGCTTCTTGACGAACTCCTCGGGGTAGCCTTTTCGCCCCTTCCTCTCGATGAGGCTCTTGAAGCGGCCGATCCTTTTTGAAAACGTAAGGAGCCGCGCGCCGATTATCGGGCTGTTGTCGTCCCGTATGACCCTGACACCCTCCTTGCCGTTGTCTATCAGGTACTCTTCCAGGTCCTCGTCGTCCTGAAGATACCTGCTGGCCTTCCCCTTCTTGACGCCGTACAGGGGGGGCTGCGCAATGTAGAGGTGGCCCCGCTCGAGCATCTCCTTCATCTGCCGGTAGAAGAAGGTCAGGAGGAGGGTCCTGATGTGCGCCCCGTCGATATCGGCATCGGTCATGAGGATGATCTTCCCGTAACGCAGCTTCGACGGGTCGTACTCGTCCTTTCCGATCCCCGTTCCCAGTGCCGTGATGAGCGTCCGTATCTCCTGCGATGAGAGCATCTTGTCGAACCGGGCCTTCTCCACGTTCAGGATCTTCCCCTTGAGGGGCAGTATGGCCTGGAAACGCCTGTCCCGGGCCTGTTTGGCGCTTCCGCCCGCCGAGTCTCCCTCCACGATGAACAGCTCGCAGAGAAGAGGGTCTTTTTCCTGACAGTCCGCGAGTTTTCCCGGAAGGGTCGAAAAATCGAGGGCACCCTTTCTCCTGGTGAGCTCCTTGGCCTTCCGCGCCGCCTCCCTGGCCCGTGCAGCCTCGGTTCCCTTTTCCACGATCTTCTTCGCCACAGACGGGTTCTCCTCGAAGAAGTTGGTCAGCCCGTCGTAAACGAGGGAGTCCACTACCCCTTTCACCTCGCTGTTTCCGAGCTTCGTCTTGGTCTGACCTTCGAACTGGGGCTCGGGGACCTTTACGCTGATGACCGCGGTAAGCCCCTCCCGGACATCGTCCCCCTGCAGGTTTTCCTTTACCCCTTTCAAAAGGTTCCTGCTGTTTGCGTAGTTGTTTATCTGACGGGTCAGGGCGCTGCGGAACCCCACCAGGTGCGAGCCACCTTCGTGGGTGCGAATGTTGTTGGCAAAGGACAAGACTGTCTCCTGGTACGAGTCGTTGTACTGGAGGGCGACCTCCACGATGGTGTTTTCCCGCTCACCCAGGATGTAGATGGGTTTCGGGAAAAGAGCGCTCCTGTTTCTGTTCAGGTGCTGCACGAAGGCTCTGATCCCGCCCTTGTAGTAGAACTCGTCCGACTTTCCCGTGCGCTCATCGGAAACGAATATCTTCAACCCCGCGTTGAGAAAGGACAGTTCCCGGAGCCTGCCCGCGATGGTGTCGTAAGAGAAGTCCACCTCGGGAAATATCTCCGCATCAGGACGGAACGTTACCCGCGTGCCCCGCTTTTTCGTTTTGCCGGAGACCTCCAGTTCCGTCTCGGGGCGGCCGCGCGCAAACCTCTGCTCATAGCGCTTTCCTTCCCGCTTTACCTCGAGGACCAGCCATTCCGAGAGGGCGTTTACCACGGACACGCCGACACCGTGGAGCCCCCCGGACACCTTGTAGGTGGAGCCGTCGAACTTCCCGCCCGAGTGAAGGGTCGTCAGGACAACCGTGGCGGCCGAGCGGTTTTCCTCCTTGTGCACCTCGACGGGGATGCCCCGTCCGTTGTCTTCCACCATGATGGAGTTGTCCGGGTGTATGACCACGCTTATCTGGTTGCAGTACCCCGCTACCGCCTCATCCACGCTGTTGTCGACGACCTCGTACACGAGCTGATGGAGCCCGTAGGAGTCGGTGCTCCCGATATACATGGACGGCCTTTTGCGCACCGCATCGAGGCCCTTCAACACCTTTATCTTTTCGGCCGTGTACAAACTTTCCTTTATGTTTCCACCATTTTCGGAAGAATCCGTCTTTTCCATACGGCTTCACTCCTCCGCCTCAACGGCATTTTCTTAAAACCAATCTATTATACTACACTATGCTTCCCTTTTGAACCTTTAAAGCCCTCACGTCGTGAGAAAATCCTTCCCGGATCAGGGCGGCGTCGGTCGTTGTCACGATGGTCTGAAATCCCAGCTTCTCTATCATTCCCAGGAGCCGCCTTCTCCTCCCGGGATCTATCTCGGAGGTTATGTCGTCGAGGAGCATGACCGGGCTCTGCCCGGAGAGTTCATGGAGGAGGAGCGCCTGGGCAAGCCTGAAGGCAACGGCAATGACCCTCTTTTTTCCCTGAGAGGCAAAGAGCCTCCCGTCTCTGCCTTCCACGAGCACCGAAAAGTCATCCCTGTGGGGGCCGTAGGTCGACGCCCCCCTTTCTATGTCCCGGCGCCTTCGGCGGGCAAACTCCGGCTCGTCAAAGTCTATTTTTCCTTCCAGGCGTACCCGGCCCTCACCGTCAATCGCTTCGTAGCAGGACTGAAAGTGGCCTTCTATCTTGCTGAGCGCTTCCCTCCTGCGCAGTGACAGTTCCCCGGAGAGGCGGCTCATCTCCCTGTCGAAGGGCTCGAGGGTGGACTCTTCAGCCCGCCCCTCCCGGACGAGGAAGAGGAGCCGGTTGCGCTGCCGCAGGCACTGCAGGTAGGACATGAGGACATCGAGGTGCAGGGGCTTTCCCATTGCGGCACTCTGGTCGATGAGCCGTCTTCTGCCCGGGGGCGGGCCGAAGAGCTCCCTGATATCCTCGGGCACGAAGGCGACGCTGTAGAGGCCTCCCACGTACTCCCTGAAGCTTGCCGCCCTCTTGTTCTGGCGCAGCGCCGTGACCCTTTCTCCCCGCTTCAGGAAAACACAAAGATCCTCACCGTCCCTGCCGCTTTTCACTTGGCCGGTTACCCGGGACTCGGTCTCGCCGTGCCGGACGAGCTGGGCAACGCCGCCGCGCCGCAGGGGGCGAAGGTAGGAGAGAAAGTAGATCGACTCGAGGATGTTGGTCTTCCCGCCTCCGTTTTCACCCCAGAGGACGGTAATCCCCCGCTGAAGATTGATCCCCTGGGACTCGATGTTTCGAAAGTTCTCGAGCTCAAGGTAAGACAGAAACATTCCCTACACGGCCGTCCTGATGGGCATCACGACGGCTACGAAATCCTCCCTTCCCTCGGGCCTGAAAAGAACGGGTGACAGCTCGTTCGATATGTCAATTACGAGATTCTCCCCCCCCGACGCTGCAGTTACGTCGAGCAGATACCGCGCGTTGAAACCGATCTTCAGCCCGTCGCCCTCCAGCTTCACATCGATGTAGTCGCTCGCCTCGCCGTAATCGGGGCTCACGGAGGACACCTCCATCTCGCTTCCCTCGAGACTTAGAATAACGGACTTCAGCTTTTCCGTTGCTATCACCGACACTCTCCGGAGCACTTCGCTGAACTTCTCCCGGTCCACCACCGCCTTCCTCGAAAACGCACCGGGTATCACCTCCCGGTACATGGGGAACTCGGCGCCGATGAGGCGGATCGTTATTTCCGATCCATCCAGGCTGGCGCTGAGAAAGTTTTCTCCCACGCTGACAGACACGTCTCCTGTGACCTCGTCTATCATCTTCCGGAGCTCTCCAACACCCTTCCTCGGTACGATGATTCCCTCTCTGAGTTTCTCCGGCAATCCGTCCACCCTCTCCTCTACATAGGCAAGCCTGTGCCCGTCCGTAGCAACGAGGCGGAACATTTCCGCTTCTCCGGCATCCACCTTTTCGAAGAATACTCCCGATACCTCGATACGCGTATCTTCCGTCGACGTGAAGCTTATCACCCTATCTATCATGAACTTCAAGACCGCGGCCTGGATCGTAAACGACTTTCCCTCCTCTTTGCCGGGGAGATCGGGAAACTCCTTCACGGGCAGCCCGGCGATCTTGAACTTGCTCTTTCCCGAAACTACCTCCACGAAGCCGTTTTCCAGAAGTTTCACCGTAACCGTTTCGGTGGGAAGCACCCGCACCACATCGAGAAGCTTGCGTGTCGGTATCAGGTATCCCCCCTCTTTCTTTACGTCGGCTTCGCAAAAGTCACGAATGATGATGTCCAGGTCCGTCGCCGTGACGTTTACCCGGTCTTTGCTCGTTTCCAGGTTGAAGTGCGAAAGGACAGGAATGGCATGACGCTTCTCCGATACGCCCTGAAGTTTGGCAAGAAGCTTTTCGATAGCCTGTTTGCTGATGATCAACTCCATGTTATCCACCCCTCTCTCTGTGTATTAAATAAATATAATATAAATTCAATAGTAATAGTAAGGGCTGTGAAATTGTGAACAGGTGTCCAACTGGCCGTTCTTGTAAATGAATTTTGCCATCACCGATGTTGAATACCGTACCTGTTTATACCACATCTTGCAAGATTTGCATTGCCTGATCTCTTATCCACAGAAACGGGGATACTATGCACAGGCTTGTTCACACCATTTCCACTCCGGTGTATCAGGAGCTCTTCAGGAGGTTGATTAAATTTTCGACGATCTGCTGGGTTTGCGGGTCCTCGGCTATCCTGCTCTCTATCTTCTTCACGGCGTGGATAACCGTCGAGTGGTCCCTCCCTCCAAACTTCTGGCCGATCTCGGGCAGGGAGAGGTTGGTGAACTGGCGCATCAGATACATGCCAATCTGACGCGGGTAGGTGATTACCTTGTGTTTCCTGCTCGACTTCAGGTCCGACATCTTCGTCTGGAAGAAGCTCGCAACGACCTTCATGATCAGGTCGGGGGATATGTTCCTCTTTCCCTCCGGGAGCATACTGGAGAGGACCTCCTTGGAGAGGTTCAGCGTTATGTCCCTGTTTGCAAGGGAAGAGTAAGCGTGGAGCCTCTTCAGCGATCCTTCGAGTTCCCTGATGTTCGATTTGACGGACGACGCGAGGAAGAAAGCAACGTCGTCGGGAAGCGCGATGCGGAGCATCTCGGCTTTCTTCTTGAGGATCGCAACTTTCGTTTCCACGTCAGGAAGCTGTATATCGGCGATGAGCCCCCACTCGAAGCGGGAGCGCAGCCGCTCTTCGAGGTCCTGTATGTCTTTTGGAAGGTTGTCCGATGTGACCACGATCTGCTTGTTGGAGTTGTAGAGGTCGTTGAAGGTGTGGAAAAACTCCTCCTGCGTCCGCTCTTTACCGGCAATGAACTGCACGTCGTCAATGAGGAGGATGTCGACGCTCCTGAACTTCTCCCTGAAGAGGTCTATCTTCTGAAAACGGATCGATGTAATGAGTTCGTTGGTGAACTTCTCCGAGCTCATGAAGCATACCTTGCCGGTCGGGTTGTTGTTGAGCGAGTTGTTCCCGATGGCATTTAAAAGATGCGTTTTCCCCAAGCCCACGCCACCGTATATAAAGAGCGGGTTGTAGTGCTTTGCCGGGTTTGTGGCCACGGCCAGGCAGGCCGCATGGGCAAACTGATTGCTGTGCCCAACGACGAAGTTTTCGAAGGTATAC
>JBFFNJ010000046.1:0-11554 GCA_041563215.1 Candidatus Deferrimicrobia bacterium
AGCGCAACTTCAGGGTGAAGTCGGTATCTTCCCGTTCGGGGATCGTTACGGTGAATGCCGGCGATCCGACGAGCAGTTCCGATACACGCACCTTCCCCAGGAGAAGGGGAAGAATCCTGGGATATACGGTAAGGGTCCGGATCGTTCCGGCGGCCGCCCCGGGGATGTCCAGCGTAACCCCCCGCACCGCAAGGTGGGGGTGAGGCCAGTAGGAGAGATCCAGTCCCCGGATCTCCACGGTTCCCCCGACGGCAGTGGAGGCTTCCGCGGCGACCCTTGCCCGCACCCGATCACGGTCGACCAGGCGAGGGAGGAGGATGAGAACGGCCGCGAGAAGAACCAGGAATACCCCGGTCCCTCCCGCAAGCCAGAGAAAGACTCGTTTCCGTTCAGGCATGAAGCGTTATCATTCCCCGTCGCCTTTTCCATGAATCAGCGCTTCGGGATGGCGCTGCAGGTACTCCGTGAGGATGCGGATGGAGCGCGCCGCCTCCTCCAGTTCGCCCAGCGTTTTGCGCAATTCCTGGTTCGTGACGGAATCCTCGCCGTAGCCCTTTTCGATATCCGCAAGGCTTGCCTGGAGCGTTTTCAGGGTCCGTGCGATCTCGGGCAGGACCTCTTCGTTGATCTCCCCGAACATGGTATCGGTCTTGCGGAGGTTGCTGTTCAGGGATTCCAGGATTTCTTTCACGTCGCGGCCGATCTCGTCGGTCGGGACCTGGTCGAGGCGACCGATGATGTTTTCCACGCTGGCCATCAGCTGCTTCAAGGGCTGCGGCAGCGTGGGCAGCACGGGCACCCCTCTTTCGTAACCGACTTTCGCCGCCGGCGCTTTGTGATGGAACGCGAGATCCACGAACTTCTGTCCGGTGATCAGACTACCGGTTTTCAGTTGCGCGCGAAGTCCCCGCGCGACCAACGTCTCTATCAGGGGTCCCTTGAAGATTTCCCCGTGAACCTGTTCGATCCGTTCCGGTTCGATCTCGATCAGCACGGGGATCTGGAAGTCGTTCTTCCCCAAGTTGTACTGCAGGGAGAAGTCCACCACCTCGCCGACCTTGATCCCCTTGAAATTCACAGGGGCTTCGGGCGACAGGCCAAGGACGTCATCCTCGAAATAGAGCAGGTAGTATCTTTTCAGGAAATACTCCTTCTCCTTGGTGCTTTCCCGATCCGGGTAGAGCCGGAATTCGTGATTTGCCGGAGCCGGCTCGCTCGCTTTCAGGCCGACGGGAGTCTCGAAGGCGATCGCGCCGAGCATGACGGAGACCAGGGAATCCGTGTTGACACGCAAGCCGCCGGGATCGAGAGCAAAGTCGACTCCGGAAGCGTTGTAAAACCGCGTCTCCTTGCGCACCTTTTCGTGAAACGGGGACTGGATGAACACCTGGATCTTCAGAGCGTCCATTTCGGGGTCGAACTGATATCCCACCACCTTGCCGACCGTCATTCTCCGGTACCGCACCCGGGTCCCGATTTCGAGAGAATCCAGATTTTTTGCAACCAGGGTGAAATGCTGCCCCGGGAGACCTTCCGTGAGCACGGGGGGGATTTCCAGCCCCTGGAAATGTTTTTGCGGTTTTCCCTCCTTCTGCGGATCGATTCCTATATAGGCTCCGGAAAAAAGGGTCCCAAGGCCGGATACCTCCCCCGCCGCAATACGAGCACGCACCACCCAGAACCGGGTCTTTTCGGTCAGGTAGGGCCCCGTCCCCTTCTTCAACTCCGCGGTCACCACCACGTGGGAAAAGTCCTCGCTGATCGTGATGTCCGTGACCTTGCCGATTTCCACATCCTTGTGCTTGATCTTGGTCTTGTTGGACTCGAGCCCTTCCGCACTCAGGAAGGTGATGGTGATGGTCGGCCCCTTCTCCGACAAGGCCTTATAGGCCAGCCAGCCGCCGATGACCAGGGCCACCAGCGGTACGACCCAGATGATGGAGATCGTGCGCTTGGCGTGGACATCCGCCACAGGGGCAATCTCCTCTCCATGATTCGGACGGGGGGTCTCTTCACTCATGCTTTTCCTCCATTGCATCCCAGATCAGCCGGGGATCGAAACTTTGCGCGGCGAGCATGGAGATCACCACCACGGCAGCGAAGTACAAGGCGGCCGGGCCCGCTTCGATATCGGCGAAGAAGCCGAGCTTGACCAGCGCCACCAGGATGGTCACGACGTAAATATCGACCATGGACCAGCGCCCGATTCCCTCGACGACCCGGTAGAGCTGGGTCCGGTCGCGCGGCCGCCACCTGGAGTTTCGCTGCACGGAGACCAGCAGATAGGCCATAACGACCAGTTTACAGATGGGAATGAAAATACTCGCGGTGAAGATCACCACGGCGATTTCCGGGGAACCGTGCAGCAGGAAATAGATCACGCCGCTCATGATGGTGTCGCTTTGCTTGGACCCCAGCGATGACGTGACGGTGATCGGCAGCACGTTGGCCGGTATGTAAAATATAAATGCCGCAGTCAACAGCGCCCAGGTTCTGGCAATGCTGTTCGGCTTGCGCAGGTGCAGCGTGGCGCCGCAGCGGGGGCAGTATGCCGCCTGCCCGGACGCTAGACGCTGCTGCCTGCTGAGGAGATGGCAGTCGTGACAACCGACCAGGCCGAGCTGTTTCGCGCTCATTGGTGCGCTCTTCAAGATTATCCCCCCAGACGTTCCCACACCAGGTGCGGGTCGAGGGCGGTATACGCCCCGGCTAACACGAACACCAGCAGGCCGAAAGCGATCACGGACAGTCCCGGGACGATGGTCGCCATTTTCCCCAGCTTCACCAGGGCCACCAGAATGCCGATCAGATACACTTCCATCAAACCCCACGGTTTCAGGTGCAGGTAGATGCGGAACACCCGGGCCGTATGACGGGCAGGGCGGTTTCGTTTCAGCGGAATCATGACGTAGAGCAGGCCTAACATCTGGGCCAGCGGTACCAGAACACAGGTAATCAGAACAAGCGTCGCCAGCGGCACCATCTTCTGCTTGTACAAATTGTAAATTCCCGTGAACAAAGCGGTCTCCTGGACGATTCCGGCGTTTTCCATCGACAGGAACGGGAAGCTGCAGGCCACGAGGAACAGGACGATTCCGGCCAGGGTCAAGGCGATGGTCCGGTCGACGCTGTCGGGCTTGGAGCGAAGAAGGACGCCACCGCAGCGGACGCACCGGGCGGCTGCGCGCCTCGGTAAAGGCGGGATCCTGTTCACCAGATCGCATTCGTGACAGGCAATGAGGTTCATCGGGTTACCGGCAAGCCAAATTGTCAAACAAATTCACAATACCATTGATTTGTAACCGCCTTAAGTACATTCTTTATCCTGAATCACCCTCATGAATACCGTACGATGAACAAAGATCGGATACAGCCGAGCGAGGGCTGCTGGTGGCGTTAGGCCCCGGCATTTCGTCAGCAAATTACCCGGGAATCTCCGCCCGTCGGGTTGTTTCGTGTAAAATCAGTCAAGGCCGGGGGAAATGGGGCCGGCCCGTATTTTCCGCGGAACCCCGGTCGCAAGGATACGTGTCGCGATGAAAACCGTTATTCTGGTGAGGCACGCCAAATCGAGCTGGAAGGATTCCCGCCTGAAGGATTTCGACAGACCCTTGAACAGGAGAGGGAAACGGGATGCCCCGCTCATGGGAAAAAAAATCAGGGAACGCGAGATTCTGCCCGACCTGATCCTGTCCAGCCCCGCGAAACGGGCCAGGAAGACCGCCATCCGTATTGCCGAAGAGATCGGGTATCCCAAAGAGAAGATCCGATACGATGACAAGATGTATCATTCCGATGCCCTGTATTTGCTGGATCTGGTAAGAAGCCAGGATGACGAACATACATCCATCATGCTTTTCGGGCACAACCCTGATTTCAACGATCTTGCGGATATGCTGCTCGAGCACAATCCATCCAGTATGATCCCTACAACCGGGGTGCACTGCATCCGGTTTGCCGTGGACCGATGGAGAAAAGTGCACGAAGGAAAAGGGGAATCCGTTTTTTTTGATTATCCGAAGCGTTACGGCGATGATCGATCGTAGGCCCTGTCCCCTCATGCTCCCCCCCCGAACATTCCATATTCCCAAAGGGCATGATGCAAAGCGCTGGATCCGCGAACTGACCGATCGGTATTCGGTCCGGGAGGGGCGGATCCGGGAGGAGAAAATATCGTTCTACGATACGTTCGACTGGCGGTTGTTTCATCGATCGCTGGTTCTGTATTCCTCCGGAAACAGGCTGATCTTGAGGAAATTATTCGATCCCTCGATCCTTCACAGCGTAACCATCGTTTCCCCGCCGGTTTTTACAGGGGATCTTCCGGAGAGCGGGCTGAAAAACCGTCTGGCACCGATCGTAAAAGTCCGTGCCCTTGGAAAGCTTGCGGATATCTATTCCCGGAAGACGCCATATCGCATCTTGACTCGGAGGAAAAAACCCGTAGCCCGATTGGTCCATGAAGAAATTCGACTGTCCCGCAACAAGGACATGCCTGCGCTGGCTGCCTACTTGTGGTGGAAGCCGGGGAAAGATCCCGCGAGATCTTCCCGTTCCCTCGGAAGGCGATTGGAGGAGGCCGGTTTTACGGCGATCGGGAAAGAGGATGTCTACTTAAAGGCGCTCAAAGGATCAGGAAAGAAACCGGGCGATTATTCCTCAAAAGTGGAGATTCCACTGCGTCCCGATATGCGATCCGATGATGCAGCGCGGACGATTCTGCGCTTTCTGTTGCGAGTCATCCGGATCAACGAGGCGCATATCGGAAATGACCTGGATACGGAGTTCCTCCATGATTTCCGCGTGGCGATTCGCCGAACGCGTTCCGCCCTGTCCCCGATGAAAAAGGTTTTTCCTCCGGAGATTACAGCCAGATTCAGGAAAGATCTTTCATATGTGGGGAAAATCTCCAATGAGCTTCGGGATCTGGATGTGTATCTCCTAAACGAAGAAACCTACAAAGCGATGCTCCCCGAATCGCTGCGTGCCGATATCGATCCGCTGTTTGCCTATTTACGGGAAAAACGATCAAAGGTTTTTCGGGATGTCCTGAAAAACTTAGAAGATGATAAATATCGCAACATAATAAATAGTTGGGATGCTTTCCTTCATATATCGCATCAAGTATCTTCGGATGCGATCGATGCCGGTCTTCCGGTCCGGGACCTCGCACGGAAAAAAATCCACAGGAAGTACCGGCGCATCCTAAAGGACGGCAACCGGATTGTCGAGAACACGGAAGACGAGAAACTGCACCGCCTTCGGATTCATTGCAAGGAACTGCGATACCTGCTGGAATTCTTTTCCGGCCTGTTCCCCCGGAAGAACATTCATGGTTTCATAGGGCAATTGAAGAAACTGCAAGACATGCTGGGGGCATTCCATGACTTCGGTGTCCAGGAGCAGTACCTCACGGCGGTTACCGGGGAACTGCAGGCAACCGGTCGGCAGTCGGAAAAAACCGTCGCAGCGACCGTTGTCCTGATGGAAACGGTCCGGAGAGAAAAGCAGAAAGTGAAGGATGCGTTCTTCAAAACATTCACGGAGTATGCTTCGCCGGAAAACAAGAGGGCATTTCGGGAGATGTTCGCGACAAAAAGACGCGCGCGGCGCGATTCATGAAGAAAATACTCGTCCTGAGCGATATTCATGCAAATTATCCTGCGCTCATGGCGATCCAGAACCATGTGCAAAGGGAAACGTTCCATCGGATCGTGAATACCGGAGACTTCACCGTTTACGGTACCTATCCCAATGAGGTGGTCCAATGGTTCCGGGAGAGAGGAAACGCCATTTGCATCGTGGGGAACACCGATAAGCGTGTGCTGGAAATCCTGACGGGGAAGGAACTGGAAAAACCGAAAAGAGAAGAAAAGCGGATCATGTATTTCTGGACATGCGAGAACCTGCTCCCCGAGAACGTAAGGTATTTGAACTCGTTGCCGGAGCAGCAGGGTTTCACGGCCGGCGGCCTCCGCATCGGATTATTCCACGGCGATTTCGACGGTTTGGGGGATCCCCTGTGGCCCGATTCTCCGGAAAGCCTTTTCCGGGAATGGGCGGCGAAGTTTTCCTATCAGGTCCATGTCATGGGTCACATCCATGTGCCTTTTCACAGAATCGTCGACGGGGTTCACTTTCTCAATCCCGGCAGCGCGGGACGCCCGTTCGACGGGGACCCGCGTTCGTCGTTCGCTATCCTGACGGTTTCTTCGGGGGAGATAACGGTGGAGCATTTCCGTATTCCCTACTCCGTGGAAGAAGTAACCTCGGGTCTGAAAAAAAACGGGCTTCCGGATATTTATGGGGAAATGTACCGGACAGGAAGAAAATTAAATTAGCCGGGGTTGGAGTTGCCATGAAAATCGCAAAAGGACAGGATGACTCGTCGGCGCAGATCAAGGAGATGGTCAGGAAAGCGGAACCGATAACAAAATCCTCCGATCCGAAAAAACAGATCCAAGAGATCCGGGAACAACTCAAAAAAAAGGAGAAAGAGGAAATCATCAAGGAGGCATTGAAGTTCCATTACGAAACGGAGGAACTGAAACCGTACCAGGCGGAAATGATCCGGATGCAGCGCTATCTGGAAAAAAGCGGCAAAAAGATGGTCATTCTTTTCGACGGAAGGGACGCCTCCGGAAAAGGCGGCACCATCCGTCGCATTACGCGGTATATGAACGAGAAACGATATCGGGTGGTCGCACTGGGCAAGCCAACCGAGGATCAGAAGACGGAACTTCACATCAAGCGATACATCGAGCACTTCCCCCGTGCGGGAGAGATCGTCCTGTTCGACAGAAGCTGGTACAACCGGGCGCTGGTGGAGCCTGTGATGGGATTTTGCACCAAGGATCAATACCGGCGATTCCTGAAGAAGGTCGTCACGTATGAGCAGAATTTTCTCGAGGATGCGGGCCGGACGATCCTGCTGAAACTCTATTTTTCGGTAACCAAGGAGGAACAGAAGAAGCGATTCGAAAGAAGGAAGAACGATCCCCTGCGTCAATGGAAACTTTCCGAAGTCGATCTGCAGGCGCAGAATCTCTGGGATGAATTCACGGAAAAGAAATTCATGTTGCTGAAAAAGACCCACACGAAACAGTCTCCCTGGTGGATCATCCGGTCGGACAACAAGCATGTCGCCCGGCGCGAAACCATGAAGTTGATCCTCAATTCTGTGCCCTACAGAAAAAACCGGAAACTCGATCTCGATTTGGATCCCGGGATCGTGATCCCGGGCGACAAGGAACTGAAGATGATGAAAAAACAGCAGAGGAAATACGGGAAATCGCTGGTATGATTTCGATGCAAATTATGCCGGCGAAGATCTTTGCGCAGGAAAAAGGGGGAAAGATGGCAAAGGAAAAAGCAGGGAAAGAGAAAAAGAGCAGCAAAGACGGGAAGGGAAAATCTCCGGAGAAGATTGCGGAGGTTATCGGGATAGAAGAGAAAAAGGCATCGAAAGGGGAAGGGAAAAAAAAGAAGAAAGAAAAGAGGAAAGGCAAGGAAAAAGGGAAAAAGAAAAAAAACACATTGAAAGAGCACACCGCCATCCGCTTCATCGACAAGAAAAAAGGGGGAAACCGCCAGGCCGTCTGGGTGAGTAAATTCACCCTCAAATACGAGGAAGAACTGCAAAAGCTGCAAATCGAGCTGTTGAAATGGCAGAAACATGTCATTGCCAAAGAGCAAAAGGTCCTGTTGATTTTTGAAGGGCGCGACGCCGCCGGAAAGGGCGGGACGATCAAGAGGATCGTGGAGCATATGAATCCACGGGGCGCACGGGTCGTAGCACTGCTCAAGCCGAGCGACAGGGAACGGACGCAATGGTATTTCCAGAGATATTTCCAGCAGCTTCCCTCCGGCGGGGAAATCGTGCTGTTCGACCGCAGCTGGTACAACCGGGCCATGGTGGAGCCGACGATGGGGTTCTGCACCGACGAGGAGCATAAACGCTTCCTGAAAGACGTGCCTTTGATCGAAGAGATTCTGGTCAAGAACGGGATCATTCTGTTCAAGTTCTTTTTCTCTGTTTCCAAGGAAGAACAGATGCGCCGGTTCGAATCGAGGATGAAGGATCCCCTCAAGCAATACAAGATCTCTCCGGTGGACATTGAAGCCCAGCAAAAGTGGGATGATTACACCATAAGGAAGTTCCAGATGCTCAATGAAACGAACCGGACCATTTCTCCCTGGACCATCATCCGTTCCGACAACAAGAAGAAGGCAAGGCTCCACTGCATCAAGCACATCCTTTCCAAAGTCGAGTATGACAACAAAATCCCGCAGGACGAACTTGAGATCGATCCCGAGGTTGTCGTTTCCGGCATCGAGGAGATCAAATTCATGGAAGATCACCTCATGACAGGGATGGAATTGCCGGGATAGAGGCGGATGGATCGATCGGACCGGGCCGCTCTCCTTGCGGACCATATGGTCAACAGAGGAGTTCGGGGGTATGATGATCGAGATCTCTTATCCACGGACCAGCGCCAGGGAAATCATTCAAGGGGGGTAGGGCATGAAAACGTCCGAGGCGGTTGCCATCATCCACAGGGGGATCTACCGCGAAAAGGAATCCATTCGCACGTATATCAAATTCGCGAAAGCGGTAAAGGATCCCAAGGCCAAGAACGTGCTGATCACGCTGGCAGACGACGAGGTGGGGCACATGACCAAGCTCGAGAAGCACCTGATGAACGTGCTGAAGAGCCAGCCGTGGCTTCTCCCCAAGGCGGAGGAGATCGAGGCCGTGGCAGCGGTGTTCCACTCGAGCGCCTACCAGGACAAGGAGATCCGAGAAGACGACCTCGGGAAGGTCGACGAGATCAAGATTCTCAAGATCGCCGTCGAGCGGGAGATCATCGCGAACCGGTATTACCTGGATCTGGCCGAGCGGGCGCAGGAGCCCGAGGCGAAAGAGATGTTCCTTTCCCTGGCCAAGGAGGAGGAGCTGCACATGAAGATCCTGCAGGCCGAGATCGACTCCATCGGCCAGAGCGGGTTCTGGTTCGACATGCAGGAATTCACGATGGAGGGGTAAGGGGCGGCGCATTCATGGAGGAGAGGAAAATCCCCGAGGGTCATCACGACAAGCCGATGTGTTTTGAAAGGTTCCTCCTCCCTTTTTTGTTCGTCTTCCTTGCGTTTACCCTGACGTGCGCCTCCCCGGCGCACAGTTTCGATGTCCATCATCCTTTCGTGGGGGACCGGGTACCCCTTTCCATCCCCGAGATGGAAGTGCCGTTTGCAGACCGTTTCCTATCGGTATGGAAATTCGAATTGTTCGTGATCGACGGAAATTCGGTCAGCGTGAACCATTTCGCGATTGCCCTGCTGGCCTTTTTCATCGGCCTTGCGGTTGTCGGACAGGTTGTCCGGCTCTTCAAAAAGCGGGTATTGCCGAGGACCACCCTGAAGCCCAACGAAGCGGCTACTGCCGCCAAGCTGCTCTATTATTTCGGCCTGTTGTTGGTACTCTTGCTCTCCCTGCACATTATTCACATCCCCCTCACCGCGTTCGCGTTTGTCGGGGGAGCACTCGCCATCGGCGTCGGGTTCGGAGCGCAGAACCTGATCAACAACTTCATCAGCGGATTCATCCTCATGGCGGAGCGCCCGATTCGTGTCGGGGACGTGATCGAAATCGAGGGAAACTTTGCCACGGTGGAGGATATCGGCCCCCGAAGTACCCGGATCCGGACGGGAGCCAACATCCACGTCCTGGTTCCGAACAGCAGTTTTCTCGAGAAGAACATCGTCAACTGGACGCTTTCCGACAAGATGGTCCGGGCACATGTCGCGGTCGGCGTGGCGTACGGTTCGCCGGCTCGGAAGGTGGAGGCGTTGCTGCTTCAAGCGGTCTCGGAAAACGAAAAAGTCCGGAAAGATCCCAAGCCATTCGTCCTGTTCAAGGATTTCGGGGATAATGCCCTCCAGTTTACCCTGTATTTCTGGGTCAGCATGGACACCCTGACGGAGCGCCTGATCATCGAAAGCGACATCCGGTTCCGGATCGATGACCTCTTCCGGGAAGCCGGGGTCGTGATCGCGTTCCCCCAGCGCGACGTGCACCTTGACACCTCGAAGCCGATCGAACTGAAGATTCTTCGTGGCGATGGGGGTCGAGAAGGGGAAGAGTAGCGCCGGGGGCCATGCAAGGGGACGTCGGATGAACACAAAAGACCTCCAGCTGAACCTTTGGTCCCTCCTCTCTTCCCTGGCGAAGACCCTGGACCTGATGAGTCCCGAGGTCGCCGACCATTGCATGCGGGTCGCGTATCTCTCCCTCCGCCTGGGCGAGGAACTCGGGCTTTCCCGTGCGGAACTCCGGGATCTTTGCATTGCGGGCGCCCTGCACGATATCGGCGCTTTTTCTCTTCACGAGAGGCTGGACCTCCTCGCGTTCGAGGAGAAGAGGGCCACACAGCATGCCCTGGCCGGCCACCTGCTTCTGAAAGACGTCCCTCTCTTTTCCCGGGCGGCCAAGATGGTGCGATTCCATCACCTTCCGTGGCGAAAGGGAGCGGGTGCGAAAGAGAACGGGGTCCCGGTCCCGCGGGGCAGTCACATCGTGCACCTGGCGGACCGGGTTGCCGTCCTGATCTCGAGAGGGCCCGCCATCCTGGGGCAGGTCGCCGGCATCTGCAAGTCGGTGTCGAAGCGGCAAGGGGATCGGTTCGTCCCCCGACATGTGGAGGCGTTTCTCCGGATCGCCGCGAAGGATTACGTCTGGCTGGACATCGCCTCCGATACCATGGAGACCTCCCTGGAACGAAGCCTGGGGCACCAAACGATCGAGTTTGACCCCGACGTGCTGCTTTCCCTGTCGCGGATGATCTGCCGGATCATCGATTTCAAGAGCGAGTTCACCGCCACGCACTCGAGCGGCGTTGCGGCCACCGGGGAAGCGCTGGCCCGGCTGGCCGGGTTCTCCCCCCGGAAGCGCAGGATGTTCGAGATCGCCGCATATCTGCACGACCTCGGGAAGCTTGCCATTCCCTCCGAGATTCTCGAAAAACCGGGAAAGCTGACGAAGAAGGAATGGCACGTCATGCGGACCCATGTATATTACACGCATCAAATCCTCTCCCCCATCAAAACGTTCGAGGAGATTGCCACGTGGGGGGCGCTGCACCAGGAACGCCTGAACGGCAGCGGCTACCCATTTCACTACACCGGCGACGACCTTCCTCTGGGGGCGCGCCTCATGGCCGTCGCGGACGTCTTCACGGCGCTCACGGAGGACCGCCCCTACAGGAAGGGAATGGGCAGGATCGCCGTCGTCCGGGAACTGGGCAATATGGTCTCGCATGGCGACCTGGACGGCTCCCTGGTGGATCTCCTGATCGGCAGATACGACGAGATCAACCGCCTTCGCGCGTCGGCCCAGGCGGAAGCCGTCGCGGAATACGAGAAGTTCCGGGCGGCGCTGACGTAGTTCCGTTATTGCCTCCTCCATCGATCGCCCTCCGGCAAGAGGGTTTTTCTTTTCGAACCATCGCCGGAATAACTTCATCCAATAGGAACATCCCGTGAGCCGACAAGGGCC
>JBFFNJ010000047.1:0-11479 GCA_041563215.1 Candidatus Deferrimicrobia bacterium
GACGGCCTCGGTTCCCTTAAGTAGAGTTATATCAGCAGAGAAATCGACTGGATACCCCCTATCTGACAATTTCAGGACAACCCCGTGCACTCTCAGGTTATAGGGGGTCCCCACGACGCGGGCAAAGCTCCCCTCGAACACGGGAATCGACCGTACCCTGTCCCCGGAGAGGGAACTCACGAGATGCCCCGTCACCACCACCAGGAAGGCTGCGTGCATGACGTGGGGAAGGTACCTCCTCCACGCTCCCCCCTCCCTCCCCAGGTGGTACACCTTCCGGAGGGTGCAAAAAAGCGCGTTCAGCAAGAGCACTACCGTAAGCAGGATGATCAGCAGGAAGGCGATGGAGGAGGCCGTTATCTGAGCGCCCTGTTTTTCCGCCAGCCACTGAAGGAGGATCCCGTGATCGATGTTCTTGAAGTAGTCCCCGTCCCATCCCATCTGGAGGGAGAGAAAGAGGCCGCCGCCGACAAATGCGATGCCGGTGTAGACGCACAGGTAATGGGACGTTATGAATTCCCAGAGCCTCTTCATCGCACCACCATCATCGGAAACTGTGGCTGCTCGACAGGAGCACGGAAACCCCCAGGTAGGTGAAGAGCATCACGAAATATCCCGCGAAAGACAGGGCGCGGATGAAGCGAAGACCGAAGCGGCCGTCGAACTTTGCGTGAAGCGCGCTGGCGTAAAAAACCCAGAGAACGACGGAAAAGATCTCTTTCGGTGTCCAAATCCAGTAGGAGCCCCACGCGTAGTACGCCCAGATCCCGCCGGCGACCATGCCGGCGGAAAAGAGGGAAAAACCCATCAGGGACGAGCTCTCACAGAGGGAAAAATAGCGCCCCGGCTTTTCCCTGTCCCACGCCAGGGAGGAGCAGAACCCGACGGTGAAGAGGCCGTACGAGAGAAAGGAGAGCCCCACGTGGATCTCGAACCACCGGGTTTTCAGGGCCGGGTAAGCCGGCACGACTCCCTTCGGGGACAGCGACGCAACGGCCATGAAGAGAAGGCAGATGAGGGATGCGTAGGTGACCTCCTTCCTCACTTCCCGTGGAACGGCCTTCCTGAAGTAGACAAACACGGCAAGCGCCGTTGACCAGACATAGAAGCTTATGCTCTCGAACATCCCGGCGAAGGGGGCGTGACGGGAAACCCCCCACCTGAGAGCAAGGAAAAGGGTGTGCATACCGAAGGCGGCTGCAAGGGGTGATTTCAGGATATTCTTGTCTCCATCGACTCCGAAGAGCCTGAATCCCGCATCCACGCCGTAGAGAAAAAGGGCAAGGAAAAAGAGGACGATGTGCGCCTTCTCCATATACCATCTCCACAGAGCAGTTTCATCCGGTTTAAAAATGAATTGTAGCACCATCGCGTGGCAGGTAACGAAAAACCTTCTTCATTCCCAAAATGAGAACCTTGCTGTAAGAGCAATGCGGAATTCGGAATGCGGAATGAACACCCAACTCGAAACTCTGAACTGGTTCCCCGGGACCCGGGACAAACAATATGGATAGTTTTCTGCCCCACGCCATATTGTTGTATACTCAAGGGGTGCGCCCGATGGGAGGAACGCGATGGGTAAGAGCCTATTTATCAAGGACCTGAAAAATATGGAAAGTGCCCTGATCTTCTCGGACAACTTCCTCGTCACGAGCAAATCGCTTTTGAAGACGAATGCGGGGAAGCCCTACCTGAGCATCACGCTCAAGGATGCGACGGGGGAGATCGACGGCCGGGTGTGGGATAACGTGGAAGAGATATCATCCCGTTTTGGATCGAACGACTACGTTCAGGTATCGGGCTCTCTCGTGACACACCAGGGGAAACACCAGGTGAAGATCCTCAATCTCACGAGGGTCGAAGCGGAGGAGGTCGATCCCGGCGACTTCCTCGCCTCCACGACAAAGTCGATCGATGAGATGTGGCAGAGCCTGAGCGGGCTCATCGAATCCCTGGCAGATGAGAGCCTGAAAACCTTCCTGAAAGAGTTTTTTTCCTCGAGCGACATAGTGGGGAGGGTAAAGACGGCACCGGCGGGTAAAATTCTCCACCACGAGTTCATCGGCGGACTCCTCGAGCACATCCTTTCTGTCGCCACGATATGCGATTTCCTCTCCACTCACTATCCCGGGGTAAACAGGGACATTCTCCTTGCGGGAGCGATCCTGCACGATATCGGGAAGATCCACGAGCTGTCTTACGACAAAGCGATCGATTACACGGACGAGGGAAAACTGATCGGCCACATCGTCATGGGAGCGGAGATGGTGTCGAAAGTCGAGGAGCGGAAAAAAATCCTCGGCGAAGAGAAGGAGATGCTTCTCAAGCACATCATCCTCTCCCACCACGGAGAGCTCGAGTACGGTTCCCCGAAGCGCCCCAAGACCCTGGAGGCGCTGATCGTCCACTTCGTGGAGAACCTGGATTCGAAGGTGAGCTCCTTCCTCTCCGTCATCGAGAAATCGGAAGGGGACGAGACCTGGTCAGACTACCAGCGGATGTTCAACCGGTTCCTCTACGTGAAGAGGGATGAGGAGTGAGAGTCTTTGTTTAAAAACATATATCCGTGGTAATTTGGAATGCGGATTTCGGAATGCGGAATAACAAATCGTCCGATGGCAGGGTCCCAGGGGGCGAGGGTTCTAGGGTTCAAGGAAATCAGAGGATAATTCCCAACCGGTGTGAACGGTAAACTGGTTTGTCTCGAAACTCGAAACACAAAACTCGAATCCGGTTTCCCGGGACTTGGGACACGGTACCCGGGACTCCTTAATTCCCGCAATCCGGAGTACAGCTGAAATTGTCTATTTGCTCTCTGCGGCTTCGACCGATATGAGCTCCACCTCGAAGATGAGGGTGCTGTTCGGCCCGATTACCTGCCCGGCGCCGCGCTCCCCATAGGCAAGCTCGGGGGGTATGAAGAGCTGGTATTTCGCCCCCGGTTTCATGAGCTGCAGCCCCTCGGTCCAGCCCTTGATTACCCGGTTCAGCTGGAATGTTGCCGGCTGACCCCTCTTGTAGGAGCTGTCGAACTCGGTTCCATCGATGAGCGTCCCCCGGTAGTTGACGGTGACGGTGTCCGTCGCCTTCGGCGGGTCTCCCTCTCCCTCGTTCATTACCTTGTACTGGAGGCCGCTCTCGGTGGTTTTGACTCCATCCTTCTTCCCGTTTTCGGCAAGGAAGGCCTTCCCCTCTGCGAGGTTCTTTTCGCCCGCTTTCTTCATCTCCTCCTGCTGTGCCGCCATAACCTTTTTTCTCAGGTCGGCCAGCGTGCTGCTCATATCCTCACGGGTCATCGCGGGCTCTGCTTCTGTCAGGGCATCCTGAACGCCTTTCGTGAGCATTTCCGGATCGAGTTCAACCCCCTGGCGTTTGAAGTCGCTGCCCACCTGAAAACCGATGCTGTAGCTGATTTTGTCCTTTTCTTCCTTGATCTCCGGTTTATCTCCGGCATGGACAGGGCTGATAAGCAAAGCCGTCGCGAGAACGATCATAACCAGGTATTTCATCATTTTCCCTCCTGTTGCTTCATTCTGCTCATTGCACAATACATTCATAGCTATCTTTCCCCGGTCGACTCCTTAAACCGCCCTGCATTCTAATCCACCTTCATCCTTGGTGCAAGGATTTCAGAGAGAACGCGGCGATACCGCAACCCGATCCTGCCCTTACCGCTCTCATCGCCGCTCAAAGGAATCTCTGTGTGGAAATACAAAAGAATGCCCCGGAAGGGGCGTGGGGTGCGAAATTTCCGGACCCTGAACCCTTTCTTTGGAGTTGGGAGAAAAGAGAAAAGGAGCCCGGGTTTTGATCAGCACCCCACAAAATTTATTCAACCGTGAAAACAAACGGCATAGCGTAACATCTAACCAAAAAAACTACGTTCATGCACAACACGATACCAAGTGAGAATATCTATTAACAATATAATAGCGTGAGATGATGAAGGTACCGTGAAAAGAAAATGAAACTATTTTCATATTGGTGCGTACGATCCCCTGCCTCAATTCGGCCTACGGGCAGGAAACCGGTGACCCTCAGCGGAGTCAGGGCTGCCCGGCAGAAAAATGAACAAAAAGAGGAAAGCGCTTCGTTGATCTTTTTCCTGGGGAACGGGGAATGAAGATACTCCTGATAGAAGACGACGCCTACATCGCCGAATTCATCAAAAAAGGATTGGAGGAGGAATCTCACCTTGTAGAGGTGGCAAGCGAAGGGGAAAACGGTCTCCACCTCGCGGTTACGGGAGATTTCGATCTCATAGTGCTCGACATCATGCTGCCGAAATTAGACGGAATCGACGTGTGCAAAAGAATTCGCAAGCAGAAAATATCGACCCCCGTCATCATGCTCACCGCGAAAGAGACGGTCAAAGACAGGGTGGCTGGACTCGAGGCAGGAGCCGATGATTACATAACAAAGCCCTTTTCATTCGACGAATTTCTCGCACGAATACGTGCAATCTCCCGGCGCAAAAAGCAGGAGGTGATAGACCTTGCCTTTGGAGAACTCCGGTTGGATATCATCTCTCGCAGGGTTTTTTTCAAAGACACGGAGATAATCCTCAGGCCAAAGGAGTACGCCCTCCTTCATTACCTGCTCAACAACAGAGGTAGGGTCCTCAGCCGAGCACAGATACTCGAAAATGTATGGGGTTACCAGTACGACCCGTCGACGAATATCGTCGATGTGTACGTAAAGAATCTGCGGGAAAAACTCAACCCGTTTTTCGACGTCAATGTAGTCAGGACAGTCCGGGGAATGGGCTACATGATGGAAGACGCATGACATGATCGACCCTGCAGAGAAAAAATTGAGCATCATATTTCTCTCCACGATGATCGGGCTGATTTTCGCCATTTTTATCACGGTGTATCTCTTCATGGATTACCGGCTCACCAACTCCGTCAGGAATCACCTGATAGAGGCCATCGAAACGGAGTTCATGCCCCACTACAGGAATGATGATTTCGACGTGCTGTCCAAAATAGTGGAAGACGAGCTTTTTCAGATTCTCAACGACAAAGGGGAGGTGGTTTTCACCGTCAAATCCTCGGTTGATTTCAGTCCTGAGCTGAACAGATCCCTCTTTAACGCTGCAAGCAAAGGCAGCCAGGTCTTTGAGACGGCCATCAGTAAAAACGGGCATTATCTTGTCACCTACTACCCGCTCGATCGAGGATTCATCGGAAGGGCAGTACACCCGATCGAACCAAGGACAGTCTTTCGAAAGAACTTCGTGATGCTCATGATATTCGCCCTTCCCCTGCTCCTGCTCCTGGCTTACTTCTCGAGCCGCTACATGGTCAGTCAATCGCTCAAGCCCCTCGCAAACGTGCTGAAATACCAGGAGGTCTTTTCTTCGAGTGTTTCCCACGAGCTAAACTCTCCCATGACATCCATAAAAGGCAGCCTCGAGGTTGCGCTGAGAAGAGACAGGTCCCCGCAGGAATACCAGGGATTCATCATATCGGCCCTCAAGAAAATAGACGACATCATCGACCTGTTAAGCAACCTCTCGCTGATGGCCACGTCAAAATTCAAGCCGCTGGACCTGTACCGGGAAAGGGTGAACATGGCCGAACTGGTAGAGAAGGTTGTCGATGAGTATGAGCCATACATATATGCAAAGAGCATAAATCTCAACCTCCCCGTTCAGGCCGGAAATTCCTGTAAAGAAGAGACCCGCCTTGAATGCGACGCGACCCTTATGAGCAAGGCGGTCGAAAACCTTCTCGACAACGCAGTGAAATACACGCCAGCGGGGGGGACCATCGAGCTCAGCTGCAGGAACGACGGAAACCAATTCGTCTTCACGATTGCAAACAGCTGTGAAGACGTCGGCAGGGGCGAACTGAAGAGCCTCTTCGACCCCTTTTACCGGGGAAAAAGTGCTGTGGAGCAGAACAGAGAGGGCAGGGGGCTGGGCCTGCACGTGGTACAGCACATCGTCTTTTCACATGGGGGCACCCTCTCTTCCCGGCTGGAAAAAGGCATCCTCTCCTTTTCCATGCGGATTCCTCGGGCAACTCACGGCAATTCCTTGCAGACGATAGCCTCATCGGCTGCACGGTAAGACCGGATCTCGGTTCACCATTTCTGGTTTCCGGTTGAAACAGAAACGAGAACCCAGAAACGGAATGTTAGTGCAGATTGCAGAGTAAAGAGTGCAGAATAACAATCCGATCGATGGAAGGGTCCGAGGGTTCAAGGGGCCAAGGGTTCCAGGAAACAAATGGTAATGCGGAATTCGGAATGCGGAATGAGCAACCAACTCGAAACTATAAACTCGAAACTCTAAACTCTGAATGCAACTACCTCTGGTATTTGCGCACGATGGCCATGGCGGCCCGTATCCCGTCCACGGCAGAACTGACGATCCCTCCCGCATATCCCGCTCCCTCCCCGGCGGGGTAGAAGCCTCTCAGGGACATGGACTCCATGCCGGCCCCCCGGGTGATCCGGACGGGAGAGGAAGTCCGGGACTCCACACCGTAGACGTTGGCACTTTCGCTGACATAGCCTTTCATCCTCCTGTCGAAACGGCCGATTCCCTCCACGAGGTCATCATAAAGACCCGGCGGCAATGCCCTCCGCAGGTCACCGGCAATCCTCTCCCCCCCTGCCCACCTTCCCGCCGCCGGTCCGATCTTTCCCCGACGTGACAGGAAGTGAGTAAGGGAGGATGAGACGAGCCCATAGCGCTCACCCGCCGTCTTGAACAGCGACTGTTCGAGCATGCGCTGAAAGGCGATCCCATCGAAAATGCCGCTCCCGTAATCTTTTGGACCCACGGCAGCGACGATGCCGCTGTTTGCGTAGCCCGTCATTCTCCTGGTGGGGCTCATCCCGTTTACCACGAGGTCGCTGCCTTCCGATGAGGAGAGGATGACGAACCCCCCCGGACACATGCAGAAGGAGTAGACCGCCCTGCCCCTCGACGTGGTCACGGCAAGGCGGTAATCGGCGGGGGGAAGGCAGCCGCACCCCGCATGCTCCCCGTACTGGATCTCATCGATGAGGGGCTGGGGATGCTCGACCCGTATCCCGACCGCGAAGGGTTTCCCCTCGAGGGCGACCCCTCTTTTCTCGAGCATGGGGTAGTTGTCCCGCGCCGAGTGGCCCGGGGCAAAAACAACCTCTTTCGCCGGAATCTCGTCCCCGCCGCCGATGAGCAACCCCGCCACCCCGTCCCCGGATACCCGCACATCGACCACCGCACTTTCGAAGAGAAGATCAACACCCATCTGGGAGAGCCGCTCCCGGAAGTTTCGGACCACCTTTCGCAAACGGTTCGTCCCCATGTGGGGCTTCGCCTTCCTCACCAGCTCCGGTGCCCCACCCAGTTCGCCGAAGGTATCGATGACGAAGCGCGCCTCCGGTGCCCTCATCCTCGTCGTGAGCTTTCCGTCGGAAAAGGTGCCCGCCCCGCCCTCGCCGAACTGGATGTTGCTCTCCTTTTCGAGGACGCCCTCCCTCCAGAACCGCGACACATCCCTCGCCCTCTCCTCTATCTTCTTCCCCCTCTCGATCAAAACGACGGGGAAACCGAAGTGGGCAAGGGTATAGGCAGCGAAAAGCCCCGCCGGTCCGCACCCCACCACGGCCACCGGGTATTCGGGGATACGGGCATTCACCGCGGGGAGCCGGAAGGGGTGAGGGAGCCCCGCGACCATTCTTGCCTTACCCTTCCTGGTTATCTTCTCCTCAAGGTTCCGGTCTGAGAGGGCGATAACTACGTTGTAAACGAAAAAAACACCCTTCTTTTTCCGAGCATCGATGCTCTCCCTGACGACATATAACTCCTTTATCTCCCCCGGCGGAACCCCTATAATCGAGGATATGCCATCGGTAAGCGACACCTCAGGCAAACATGCGGGTATTCTTATCTCGTCAATTCTCAGCATGTTCCGGAACAGGCCTCATGTATTGCTGCCACGTTTTTTTTTCGCGCTCATCGCCCCGCTGCTCATAACCTCGGGATGCTCGACACTGGCGAAGCAAACCTTCCGCGAACCAAAAGTGCGGGTCATCTCGCTGATGTTTGAGGAAAACCCCCCTCCCGCGTCTCTTGCCGCCATTCCCCTCACCGTTACCATTGAAGTGAACAACCCAAACGCCTTCTCCATAAAAGCCAAATACCTGACCTATACGGTTACTGCGGGAGAGGAAACCCTCGCATCGGGAGAAAAATCGGAACTTATCGAGATCCCCCCCGATATGACGAGCTACATCGATATCCCCGTAACCATTTCCCTCGAGCCGATCATACGCTCACTTTCCCGGGCGGCAAAAAACCTGGATATATCGGTGACCGCATACGGCTCCATGACGCTTGCCTCCTTCCTGGGGGACGTGAAAATCCCCTTCAGAAAACACTTCAGGAAAAACCTGCGCTCCCTGATCCTCCCCTGACAGGCGGCCACATACTCAGATCAGGTGGGCGTTCACACCCGCTGGTGGCCTGTCCCCGCGAAGCACGGCCAGCAGGTTATCCACACAGAGCCGGGCCATATCCTCCCTCGCATCTCTCGTTGCGCTTCCTATGTGGGGAAGGAGAATGGCGTTTGGAATGCCGAAGAGCCCCGGGTGGATCTCCGGCTCCTTCTCGTACACGTCGAGAGCGGCCCCCCGTATAACGCCCTTTTTCAGGGCATCGACGAGTTCTGCCTCCCGTACAACCTCCCCCCTGCAGATATTTATCAGGCACGCGTCCCGCTTCATCAGGGAGAGCTCCTTAGTTCCGATCATCTCCCGGGCGTCATCGGTCAGGGATGCCGCCAGCACGACGAAATCGGAGAGCCCCAGCAATTCCGGGAGGCTTCTGTATTCGGCGCCGAGCTCCCTTTCCAGATCTGGATCGACCCTGTTTCTGTTGTGGTAGAGCACCTTCATGTCGAAGCCCAGGGCCCTCCTGGCGATGGCGGACCCGATCTTTCCCATGCCGACGATGCCGATCGTTTTGCCCCACACGGGCACTCCCAGGAAGAGGTAAGGGTCCCACCCCAAGAAGTTTCCGCCGGCGGTAAAATTGTGCGCCCCGGTAAGGTCCCTCGCGATTGCAAGAAGCATGGTAAAAGCCATATCGGCCGTGGCATCGGTCAAAACATCGGGCGTATTGCACACGGTAACTTTTCGCCTGGTGGCTTCCTGCACGTCTATGTTGTTGTATCCGACGGCGTAATTCGAAACCACTTTAAGGCTGCTCCCCGCTTTTTCCATGACCCGCACGTCTATGAGATCGGCGAGGGAGGACACGATTCCGTCAACCTCCGTAAGCGTGCGCAGGAGTTCCTTTCTCTCGAGGGTTCCATCCCCCGGCGTGTTGACCACGTGGCAGGCTTCACGCAGCTCATCAAAGGCGCCCCCCGGCAACTTCCTGGTGACAAACACACGCTTTTTCTTCATATCCCCCCCCTTGTTCGCTTATTGAGACTTAATATTCTATTATAATTGCCACAAGCGGAAAAAAACGTTCAGGGGCCGGGAATTTACCATCACCATGAAGAAGGAAAACGCGCGTTTCTACTCGAAAGCGGTGATGATCCCGAACAACGAGTTCGTGACTCCCGCAGCAGCCTTTGCCGCATACCTCGCCGGGGGGCTGCTTCTGTTCGCAGGCAGCCGAACGGGCGCCTTCCTTCTTTTGTCTCTCGGGGTTACCGTCAACATACTGGACGCGTATACGTTTCCGATCCTGAACAGGCTGTCGGGAAGAAGAAAGAGCATCATTTTCGGTTCACCCGGGAAAAGGGGAGAGACGGAAAGTCCCGGTGCCGTCTTTTTCCTCTCCCCATCACCCGGAAACGAAGGCCGAAAAAAAAAGCGGGCCCTCTACCGGATCGGCTTCCTCGGGGGGGCAACCCTCTTTCTCTCTTCGATCGCCAGGCTCATCGTCATCGACGTTCATCCGCTTGCTATCGCCGCGGGATCAGCGCTTGCCGTGGTGGGTCTCTTTTCCCGGGGACTCTATCGGGACGAAAGCGTCCCTGACAGCCACCTTCAGGAAAAGCTGGAAACGGTCGTTACGGGGCTCACCGGCGACCGGCAATTCCGATCGTGGGTTGTGGTGCTCACGGAAAGCCACTCCCAAACGAGAGCGTTTCTGTCCCGGTACCGAAGATACCTCCTCGGGGCACCCTGCATCTTCCTCTGTTTCTCGGAAAGACGGGGCGAGCGTGAGTGTTCCGTGCCGGGCTCCCTGGGCACCCTGACCGGGTACCGGACCCACTCCCCGCTCGCAAGCGCAATTGCGCAGATCACCGCGGACGCAGGCCTCTTGGTTTCGAGCGAAAAAAGGGGGATCGACCTGAACTGCCTGTGCGCCCTCGCGCGGGGCTTCCGGGCGGCATCGATAACGTTCTCCACCCGTATCCAGGCGCCCCTCCTTCTCGATATTCTTTTGAAAACAAACGCGTTAAACTATAAGCAGGAAGACACGGGATGATTATCGGCGTTTTAAAAGAGATCAAGGCCCATGAAAACAGGGTGGCCATGACCCCCGGCGGGGCCCGCGAACTTGCGTCCGACGGGCACCGGATCCTCATCGAAAAAAACGCGGGTGCGGGGGCGGGCTTCAGTGACAGGGAATACGAAGAGGCGGGCGGAGAGATCCTGGACGCCGGGGACATCTGGGACAGGGCAGAGCTCATCGCCAAGGTGAAGGAGCCCCTCCCCGCGGAATACAATCTGCTGAAAGAGGGCCAGACGATCTTCACCTTCCTTCACCTTGCGGCGGATTTCAACCTCACCAAAATCCTCCTGGAAAAAAGGGTGACGGGGCTGGCCTACGAGACGGTGACCGACGAAAAGGGCAACCTCACTATTCTGCGGCCGATGAGCGCGATCGCCGGTGCCCTCTCCATCCAGGCAGGCGCCACGGGCCTTGAAAAATTGAAGGGCGGAAGGGGCGTCCTCCTCACGGGGCTCCCGGAGACGAAACCGGCAGCCGTGACCATCGTGGGGGCGGGCACCTCCGGGAGGATGGCAGCCCGCGTTGCAACGGGAATGGGCGCAGACGTCACCGTTCTGGACATCCTTCCGGAAAAGCTGGAGCACGTCAGGGATTTAACCCAGCAAAAAGCAAAGACCCTCTTGTCCAGCAGGGAATCTCTCGCCCGCGAGGTTGAGCGCTCAGACCTCCTCGTGCTCACCGTCCTGGTGCCCGGACACCTCGCGCCCCGGCTGGTGCCGAGAGAGCTGGTCTCTGCCATGAAGCCGGGGGCCTGTATCGTCGACATCAGCATAGACCAGGGAGGCGCCGCCGAAACATCCCGCCCCACGACCCTTGCGGATCCGTACTTCACTGAAGAGGGCGTTGTGCACTACTGCGTGACGAACATGCCATCGGCCGTCCCGCTGACTTCCACGAGGGCGCTGACTTCCATGACCCTCCCCTATCTAAAAAAGCTGGCATCTTCCGGCGTAATCGGCTGCGTTCGCAAAGACCAGGGCCTGAAAAACGGCGTGAACACCCACA
>JBFFNJ010000048.1:0-11465 GCA_041563215.1 Candidatus Deferrimicrobia bacterium
ATCATCGAGATCGAGGTTTTCGTATCCACCCTCGAGGGTAATGGACCCGTCCCCGAGAGGAAGTTCCAGGAAAAGGTCGAATGTATAGAAGCTATAATCGACGTTGCCCGTTACAGTGCCTATCCCGTCCGTGCTGACGGTAACGTTTTCCTGATAATCGTAAGAAGCGCCTATTCCGATGGTCTTTTTCTGCCCCAGATAGGTGGCGATGTTGAAGTAACCCGGCTCGGGGTCGATAAAATTCAGTTGTAGCCTCCCCGTAAAGCGCTCGCTATCATCGCCGGTCAGGGACTGTTTATCAGATCCTTCATACACGCCGAGGTAGTATTTGATATGGGAGTTGTTATCTGGGATTGACGTGAGGCCAAAAAGGGTCACGCCAAGGTCGCGGTTCGTTCTGCCCGCAGTGCTTCCCAGGCCTGCGCTGGTGTCCTCGAGCGTTTCGGTGCCGAATTGCTTATTTGCCTTTGTTCCCCTCGTGAGGACCTTATCGCTTATTCCAGGCCTTTCAATGGTGAGCAACCCCCCTGAACTGGTGAGGTTCTGCCGGGTAACCGGGGCTACGTTTTGACCGGCGATGATGTTGAGTTTTTCGTCCACTTTCAATTTGATGAAGGCGTCGATCATCCTTACGCTGTTGGTTTCGCTTCCACCGAGGTCAGTCTGGAGAAATATGCTGACCCACTTGGTGACATTTGCGCCGAGGCGAAGACGGGCCCGGCGAACGGTTAAGGTGTTTTCAGTTTCAAAACCGGGATTATTATCGATGTCCCCGTCAGTTTGGATAAAATATGTTTGCAGTCTAAAGCCAAGATCAATATCCGAATCATCGCTAATCTTGATCTTTGCCCCTGCATCGGCCCTGTTGATACCGGTGAGAATGAGGGAAGTTGCCAGGAAAGTGACAATAAAAACCTTTTTCATAAACCCTGTCCTTGTTTTGTATTTTGGCATTTCATAGTTCTTTGCAACAACTTACAACTTGTCAATCGGTATTGTTTGCCGGATATAAATTCCCTTTGTCACAATTTATGTGCAGCTTTGGTAAATCATGGGGTCAACTTACGAATATGTGTTGCACAGTTAGACGCTTTTCTCCTATATTCCAAAAATTTTTCCTCGCAAATTTTCCTAAATAAACCAAAACATGTCAATTTTAATTCCGCAACCCCCTACTTGCTCTGTCACCCTTCTTATTTGCTCTGACACCTATATGTATTATCGCGATTTTCTTTGGTTCAATTTAACGATTTACTAGTTGCCTCCCGTTTTTCACGTAGACAATGTTTCCCTACCGGTTCGATTATCGGAACAAAAGGTACAAAAAATAAAATCATTAACCATGAGACCAATAATTTTTAAGCGCTCTTGGAACTTGCTCTGACACTTATCTTTTCCGTAACACCCTGAAATTTAATTCTTATGTTTGCTCTGTCACCGATCTTAGATGATTGTGGTTGTGGTGGCACGAATGTTTCTATGCAGCAAGGAAAAGAAATCTCTGGAGGAGGCTATGGGAAGGCCAAAAAGAATTTTACAATCAGACTATCCCTACCATATAACGACAAGGACGAATAACAAAACATTCAGGTTCAACAAGAAAAAAATAATGAAAATCTATGCCGATGTCCTAAATTCTGCGATTAAAAAATACTCGGTCAAGGTATTTCACTTTGTTCTTATGGCAAACCATTACCACATTATTATCCAGACACCGGAGGAGAACCTTCATCGATTCTTCCAGTTCGTCAACTCCCGGGTAGCTCTGCGCTACAATAAACGCGAAAAAAGAAGCGGTCACCTGTGGGGGGAGAGATACCGCGCTACGATACTTTCAACAGATGAACATTACCTGAGGTGTATCCAGTACATTTACCTGAATCCCGTGAGAGCCGGTGAAGTAAAGACCCCAAAAAAATGGGCAGATTCAACTTTTCAATTTCATGCTTTTGGCAAACCGGTGGAGATTGTACTCTCAAGAGACCGCTTCTTTGTTATGGTAACGAGACAAAGGAAAAAGGAATTTAATTATGGAGAAACGTTTCTTAATCTCTTTGATGATTGTCTGGATAATGAGTATAGTTTAAAAATAGAGTTGCGAAGGAGATTTTACGGGTCAGAATGGTTTATTGAAGAGATGCGGGAACAATACAGTTCGGCCTAGTTTTGCCCCGTGTGGAATGGAAAATCAAATCAGGTGAAAAAACGCTACGCGGAAAGGAGGAATTAATGAATGAGTCTGCTTTTGAAAGTGTGCTTTCAAAATTTAGCTACGGTGTTTATGTCATCGCGTCCTCGTATGATGGAAAATACAACGGCTGTACGGTTGCCTGGGTAAGCAGGGTATCGTTCATTCCGCCGATAGTTGCTGTATCTCTAGCACCAGAGAGGGAAACTCACTCTTATATAACGCAAGCCGGAACATTTGCACTATCGATACTTCCGGATAGCGAACGGGGGATTGAACTGGGCCGTCACTTCGGGCTTGTTTCTGGGAGGGAAGTCGATAAGTTTGCCGATGTTGAATATTTTACCGATAAAACCGGTTCGCCGATCCTGAAAGAATCGGTGGGATATGTCGACTGCGAGGTGTCATACTCAACGGAGGCGGGTGACCATACAATCTTTATTGCTGAAATCATTTCAGGAAAGGTTTTAAATGAATCAATAGAACCACTGGCTTTTTTCCCCTCTCACTATTTTGGCCGTTAAGCAGGCATTATTTTTCTCCAGTGTGCCAACGGAAGCCATCTTTACGTCTGGATCCATACGCACTCCCCCATACCTACTTGCCAGTTCGGCATCTTAGTCCTATCACGCTTATTTTCTGGTTGTAATCCAATGTCTTTTGAACTTATTTTTCATGACAAAAGGTGTCAGAGCAATTTAATTTTAGAATTTTATGTGAGGCAACTTGAGGGGTGATTAGGTGTCAGAGCACTTTATGTGAGATGGGAATGCTTTGATCATGTTGACCGATAGCTTCTTTTTTAGTATTAAAATATAGTTGAATTTATACTTCATTTATATATAATTTAGCATAATTAAAGTTGGGGGGAAATCTCAGGTGAATATTCAAAACATGAGACGCTATCGAGCCATATTTGTCATCAGTTTCTATGCTTTTTTCATATACCTGTTTTACTATGGATTTTCCACTTCCAATGCCGTTGTCGATTATGGCGATGTCGAAACCTATCTCCACACGATATCTGATCTTGAATCCGGAATCGAGTCTGCATTGAAACAGGGAGTGAGGGAGTTTATCCTTCCTTCCGGTATCAGAGTTACGTTAACTCTCGATACCGAACTCCAAAGTGTTGTTAATGATATCTTCGTCAAATATGACCTCCCAGTCGGGTCATTTATTGCGATAGAACCGAAAAGTGGCAAAATCATTGCCATGTCAGGTTATTCTTCCCGCGATGGGTTGCTGATGGAGCCAAACCTGCTCGCTAGCTACCCTGCCGCCTCACTAATCAAGATAATTACCGCTTCTGCAGCTTTGGAAGAGCTTAAATTTTCTCCGGGAACTAAAATTTCCTACAGAGGTGGGTTATACAGGGTATCACGATTGGATTTAAGAACACCGGAATCCAATAGATATCCTACGATGACGTTAACCGAGGCAATAGCAAAATCAGCGAATAATGTTTTCGGAAAACTAACGGCAAACTATATCGGAAGAGAGCGGTTTATCGAATATCTCGATAAATTTTGTTTTTCAAGATCGTTACCCTTTGACTTCGACGTTGAAGAGAGCTTTGCCCAGGTGCCCGAGGAAGATTTGGAGCTTGCAAGGGCGGGCGCCGGTTTCGGGAAAATGATGATCTCTCCCATACACGCTGCGATGATTGGAGCTTCTGTGGCGAATAGTGGGGTCATGATGAAGCCATATATCGTCGAATCGATCAGGGATAAGAGAGGCAATGTGCTCTATTTTGCCAAGGAGGAGATTCTTGCAAAAACGGTACAGCCTAAAACTGCCAAAAATTTAATAAAGATGATGAAGAAAACGCCCGTTTTTGGCACGATGCGAAGGGCTTTTTCAAAAAGGAAATGGAGAAAATTAGCCCAAAAGTTTGATGTGGCCGGAAAAACAGGATCGATTACCTGGGGGCCGCCGAAACTTCGTTATGAGTGGTCTCTCGGTATAGCTCCGGCAAGTGCTCCCTCCATATGTTTCGTTTCTTTGACGGGGAATAATGACCTCTGGCACATCAAGAGTACCCACGTCGTGAGGGAAGCTCTTGCAGAGTATTTCAACTATGATTACAAGAAAACAGTTCGGAAGAAAAAGGCAAAGAAAAGGAAAAGAAGAAAGAGGACAAACAGGAGAAACCAGAGCTGAGGTCAGAGATAAACTGTTTTCCTCCCGAAGGTGTCAGAGCAAAAGGAATTGAGCAAGGTTTTTCGGTGGTTGGGATCTGGGAGTAAGTGAATAAAAAAGTAGCATATTCTCTCATTGTAATAGTCCTTGGTTTAACTGCATTTGTTGCTTCCCTGATCGAATACTCTGATTCCATGCTGACAGAGGAAATGAATACATTGTTCCAAAGACAGATAAACGCCCAATCGAGCATGGAAAATGTTCATTTCAGTCTGATCAGGGGAATGATATCGGCACGAAATTTCGCAATTAAAGATCAGAAAGGGGCAGAGGAAGAATACCTTTTGAAAATTAACAATATCCGTGCTGATGTGAGTCCCGGCGAGTTGTTTGCGAAAAAGATTGAGATCAGCATGCTTGAAGTGAATGGATTGCAGATAACCGCTCGAAAAAAGGGTTTATGGGAAAATTTCGAAAATATTTTTTCCAATAACCAGGAAATTATCGGTGAAGGCAAACAGAGCAGGAGGGGGGAAAGCCCTGTTGAGATAATGATAAAAAAGATAAAGATTAGCCAGGCCACGATCTTCTCACCCTTTCTAAAGGATAACAAACCCGTAATGATCGATAGGGTGGACATTCCCGGACTGTGGATACTGGGGGATATGAGCGGGATCGATACCCTTGTTGAAGCGATAATGAAGTCTCTGGAGAAAGAAATTGCAGGGCTAGGAATTGAAGATAGATTAAAAGGGAATCGAAAATAGCGCCCGGATAACTGAAACATTCAAAGTATCATTTTTTTGTCAATGTTTGCTCTGTCACCGCGTGAGAATATCCTGACTTTACACTCCATGCCCCGTGAGAATTACCCTAAAAAGCCCGGTAAAAACCGGCATGAGTGTTTGATACGCAGGTCAGGAAGACTTTCATGGGAAATAATGAAGGGGTGTTTTTCTATTGGGAATGATCGGGGCGGTTTTTTATCTCGTGGCACGGTAATCTCTTAAGCTTTTCCACAACGTGCACAGTAAAAAAAACAGGCAGGATACGATGACAATCGACGCGCCGGCAGATGAGTTCAAATGAAAGGATACGATAATTCCGCCCATTCCCGAGAGAACACTTAAGATTACAGAACTATAAAACATCCAGGCGATGCTCCTTGTGATTGCTCGGGCACTCGCGGCAGGGACGACGAGAAGGGCGGTAACGAGAAGAATACCCACGGTTTTAATAGACAAGGTGACTACGAGGCCAAGGAGAAGGGAAAAGGCATATTTTAAAAACGTCACTCCCGTGACGTGGGTTGAGGCGAAGGTTTCATCGATGCCAACAAGGGTTAATTTGTCAAAGTTAACGATAATAAACGTCGATGTGACGATGAGCAAGAGAAAGGTTATGGCGAGGTCAGTGTTGTTTATCAGAAGAATGTCACCATAGAGGAAGGTGTGAAAATTCCTGAAAAGGCCTTTCGACGAGGAGACGATAACGATACCGAGAGAAACAGAAAATGAGAAGAAGACACCTATGATCGTATCGTACGACATACCCGTTTTTTTCCGGAAGAAAACCACCAAGAGACCGATAATCACACCGAAAGCCACCACAGTGAAAAGGGGGTCAACGCCTGCAATCAGGCCGAGGGCAACACCGGTGAAGGCAGAGTGGGAAATGGCGTCGCTAAAAAACGCCATCTGAAAATTGACCACAAATATACCTATCATCCCGGCGAGAAGGCACACCATGATAACTTCTACCAACGAACTCTTTAAAAGGCTGAAGAGGATAGGATCAAACAATGTGGAATCGTCCCTCCTTGCTCTGTCACCCTGGTTTTTTCCCGGTATCGTGGTCGGCGCGGTCCCCCGTTTCCTCATGGGTGCAGATCACGTCGTGTGATTCGCCATGGAGATAGAGGCCTGAGTGGGTCCCGAAGAGGTCAAGAAGATTATCGGTGGTCATGACCTCGACGGGCGAACCGGAGCATTTGACCGTCTTGTTCAGGCACAGAACGTAATGGGCGTGACTCGTCACGACGGTCAGGTCGTGGGAGACCAGGACGATGGTTTTCCCCGTCTGCCGCTGAATATCTTCCAGGATGTCGCAAAAAAGCTGCTCCCCCCCCACGTCGATACCCGAAGCAGGCTCGTCGAGCAGCAATATTTCCGGGTTTCTGCACAGAGACTTCGCCAGGAGAACCCTCTGCAGCTCCCCGCCGGAGAGCTCGCTCACTCTTTTTTCGATCAGCGGTAAGCTGTTGACCATGGTTAAGAAATGCTCGAACCGTTCCCGTCTTTTTTTCTCGATGCCGAAAATGACGGATTTCCCCCGCTCCCCCAGGCTCAAAAATTCGATGACCTTGAGGGGGAGCCCTCGATCGAGCTCCATCCTCTGGGGCACGAAGCCGATGGATGACCGTTCCTGCTCGGCCCTGTCCTTTCCGCCGATCGATATCGTTCCGCTGTAGTGGACCAGCCCGAGAATGCATTTGAGCAGGGTCGTTTTCCCCGCTCCGTTTGGGCCGATTACGGCGGTGAGCTTTCCGGAAGGGATCTCGGCAGAGACATCATCGAGGACTTTCTGGTTTCCAAGGGAGACGGAGAGGTTTTCGATATGTATCAGGGTGTCCATTACTTACATTGTAAACGATGAGATTAATTTTTCGACATTCCTGAGCATGGTTTCTTCATAACGGGTTACGTTTTTTTCGCCCGAAATGATGGGGTCGAACCAGACAACGGGAGCATCGGTCTTTCCCGCAATCATGCTCGTGATTGTATCGGGCTCGGGTGACTCGCTAACGAGGATCACCTTTCCTCCCTTTGCCTTTATCGTATCAAGGATGTCGGCAAGCCTCTTAGGAGATGGCGGGATGCCGTGGACCTCTTCGATGTGATAGAGAATGCTGGCCCCGAAATCGATCGCAAATATATCGAGGGCGTCGTGGAAGGTTATGATATCGAAACCGCCCGCCTTGGATACCATAGAGAAAATCCGCTCCGATAACACTTCGAGCTTTTTCCTGTATATCTTCACGTTCTCCCCGATAGCAGCGTCATATTCGGGAAAGGCCTCTTGAAGGGCCTTCCCTATCTCCTCGCACTCGATTATGGCGCGTTTCGGACTCAGCCACGTGTGGGGGTTTCTGGCATCTATGGGGGAAAGATAGCTTACCCGGGAGGAAACCTGATGGGTCAGGACTACGCGGGCGCGGGGGTTCAAGTCCTTGATTTTGCCCAGATCGAAGAACTCCTCGGCCTTTCCGTTTGCGATTATCACTTCGGCCGAGGCTATCTTCTTTACCCCCTGGACCGTCATGGTGTAGACGTGGGGATTGGCGTTTTCCCCCTCGATGAGAAGTTGCAGGTGAACGCCGTTTATTCCATTGAGTATATTGGCCGTGAAGATGTAAAGGGGCAGGATCGTTGTGAGCACTTCCCTGCTGGAGGCTGCCGTGGCCTGATAACAGGAGCCCGTAAGAACGATGGAGAGAAAAACGATACCGATATGGCGCGTAAGTTTTCGGAACATGAGGAAACAGGAGGTGTTCAACTGATCAGTTCCCCGATGGTGCGCACCAGAACTTTGCCCTTTACCGGCTTGGGAATGATCCGGTCTACCCCGTAGATGTTTACCTGGGCGTGCTCCATGAAAGTTCCCCAGCCGGTCAGCATGATAACGGGCACACGCCCGTCGAGATCCTTCGCTTTCCGGGCTATTTCGAGCCCGTTGATAGCCGGCATGCCAAGGTCGGTGATGATGACGACTTTGGATTCGTCCCGCAGGGAGGTGAGGTTTTCCCGTAAAAACTTGAGCCCCGCGCTGCTGTTGTCAAACGCGGAAACGCTGCAGCCCTTTTCCGTGAGCAACTCGTCCGTGGCGTTCCTTATGGGCTCCTCGTCTTCAAATAGGATGACCGTGGTGCCGGCAATGTCGTAATCCTTCTCTTCGTCCTCGTACGGTCCTTCCGTGATTTCCGGATCTGATATCGGCAGATGGAGTATGAAGGAAGTCCCCTTGCCTGCCCACGATTCAAGGTCCACCTGCCCTCCGTGTGCGGTGATGATTCCGTAGACGGTTGATAAACCAAGGCCTGACCCCTTCTCTCCCTTCGTGCTGAAAAAGGGCTCGAACGCCCTGTCGCGGATTCGGGGCTGCATCCCCACCCCCGAATCGGTAAAGACCGTTTTCACCCTGTCATGTGCGTTCTGGGTGCTTATGCGTATCTTGCCGCCTTTCGGCATGGCATCGAGGGCGTTGATGATCAGGTTGATGAAAACGTCTTTCAGTTCCCCCTCGTTTCCCTGGATGGTGTGGAGTTCCTCATCGAGGCTGAGGGTGATGTCGGTAGATATCCCCTTTGAATGGGACATGTCCTTCCACCGCGGAGAGGTGATATCCACCGCCTCCCGGATCACGTCGTTTAAGTTGACGGGGCCGAAGGTCTTCCTGTCCCGCTTGTAAAATGAGCGGAGTTTCTTCACCGTTGCGGCGCCCGTGTGGGCGGCGTTCTCGATGATCTCGAGCTCTTTTAAAAGTTCCGAATCCTCGACCTTGAGCTTCATGAGTTCCGCCCGCATCGAGATGGCGGCCAGGATATTGTTGAAGTCGTGCGCGATACCCGAAGCCAGCTTGCCAAGAGCGGTCAACTTCTCGGACTGACGGATGTACTCCTCCATCTTTTTTATCTTCGACAGGTCCTTGGATATCCCCACCGTCCCGATCAGCGCCCCATCATCGCCATACAGGGCGGAAGCCGACAACAGGACCTCAACCAGCGTGCCGTCTTTTTTCTTCAGGGATACATTGTAGTTCCTGATTTTCCCCCTGTTCTTGCGCATCGCCTGTCCGATTTTTCTCGCTTCTTCAAGGGAGGGGTAGATCTCGGATACGTGCTTGCCCTGGGTCTCCTCCGCCGAGTATCCGAGCACCTCAGCGGCTCCCTTGCTGAAATAGACGATTTTGCCTTCCTCATCCGTCGATATTATCGAGTCAGGAGTCGACTCGATCAGCGTCTCGAGGTAATCTGATATCTCCTGGGCTTTCTTCAGGCTCTCTTCCAGCTGCTTTTTGTACTCCAGCTCCTTCGTAATGTCCTTGATAAAGTGAACGCTCTTTTCGATCTCTCCCCGCTCGTCGAAAACAGGCGATATGGTTACCCTGAACGTGCCGGGAATTTTACTGTAGGTGTGGATAGATTCGACGGGTTTCTTCTCCATGATGCACTTGACGTGGCCGCACTCTTCTGTTTGCTGTTTCTTGCAGGCGAAGAGTTCGTAGCACTTCCTGCCGATGATCCTGCCGGGGTCAAAGCCGCGGTGATTGGCAAATACCGTGTTGAAGTTGGTGATCGTATAGTCCATGTCGACGACAAAGACGCCATCCGATATTGAGTTGAAGATCAGCTCCCACTCATTTTTGCTTTTGAGCACATCGGCGAAGAGGCTGGCGTTGCCAACGGCGCTCGATATCTGATTGGCCACGGCGGAAAGGAGGCTGATATCCCCCTCTGAAAAGCTCCTGTCACCCTGTGTGTGGTCTACGGTGAGCAGCCCCATGAAGTCTCCGTGGTTGAAAATGGGAAGGAGGAGCATCTTTTTGATGTTGAGGGCGTACATGAGCCCCCTCTCCTTCACGTTCAATTTCAGCGAATCCGTGTTGTCGATGATGAGCGGTTTTTTTGTTCTCGCCGGTGAGAAGAAGTACGGGCACTCTTGTTCGTTGATCCGCATTCCCACCGGCTCTTCGATCGAGTGGTCTCTGGAGGCAGAGTGCTGCAGCACTCCCTCGTTTTTCCCGTGCACCTTTACGATGATCGAGCTTCTGTCGGCATCGAAGAGCTCCCGTACCTTCTTCACGACGATACTCAAGGAGTGGCCAACGTTCAGGGTGGATGAGACCAGGTTCGTCAGGTTGAGAAGGTCGGATGTGTTCTTTTTTTCCTGGACGAGGGCGCTGGTGGCAGAGGAGAGGGCAGACTTGTTGAGCCTGCTCTCGATCGACGAAGATGCGATTCCGGAGAAAAGCGTCCCCGCTCTCTGGTAAGCGCTCCTTTTTTCCTCCTCCAGGTGATCGAAAAAGAGCGCAATGACATACGTATGCTTCCCGAAGGGACTCAGGGGTATTGCCAGCGCTTCGTTCAACGCGCTGTGTGCAAGTTGGGGCACTATCTGTTTCTCGATTTTTTCCCGGTAATATTCTGCCTCGAAAATATGGGTGTCGGGCATCGCATCGGACCGGTAGAGCTCCACGGTCAGGGGCTCCTCTTTCCCCTGGTGTTCCTTAAAGGAGGGGGATGTGCCGAAATGTAAGAGTGCAGCCAGGGTATTGCCCTCACGCCTGAAGAGCACGGCGAGTGGAGCCTGGAAGTTTTGCGTCGCCGTTTCGAGAATGGCCTGGAGAAGCGGGTGTGCCTCCTCTTCGAGAGTGAGCTTTTTCATGGAGAGGGTTTTTGCGATGATCCTGTAGTTGGTGTCCATCTCTGCGAACTCTGCTTTGAGAATCAGGTTTTCCCGGGTCGTTTCCAGATAGCGCAGAAGTTCTTCTACCTGATGGATCACTTCCCTGTTGTTCGGGTTGTCTCGTGGGAAAACGAGAACGAAAAACCCCCCGCTCTGGTGAAACTCGGCATTAAGGGGCAGAAAATGCACGCAGAGAGGGGCCGGCAGATGGAGATTTTTCCGTATCAGCTCTTTCAAGCTGTCGTCGCCTTTCTCCCTCACCGCTTCCGGTTTGAACCGGAAGAGCTCTTTTGGCGGAGAGAGGTGTATCAGGTCTTTTGGCCCCACATGGGCTGTTACACGGACGATCCCGGCTTCGTTGTTTACCTCGATGTAGGAAACGGAGATAAGTTCCGGGAAAAGAAGGAGCAATTTCGATGGGGTTGCCGCGAGAAGGTTTTCAACGGACCCCGCTCTGGCCTTTTCCCTCACGAATCTCGCGAAGGCCTGGTATTTTGCTTCCAGGTTGAGCATTTTCCCTTTTAACAATAGTATTTAGATTATTTATAATATTGAAACTCACGAATGAAAAGATAAATTTTTCTCCAGCCCCGGTCTCGATAAGAGGTTATGGAGCCCATATGGGTGAGTCTCTATGAATCTGCTAGCGCTCTTTTTTATCGTCCTTTCGG
>JBFFNJ010000049.1:0-11414 GCA_041563215.1 Candidatus Deferrimicrobia bacterium
AACTTCCATCTGATAATTTACTGTTTTTCCCATTCCTGAACAGGGGTGATTTATATGGTCATGAGCAGCCGACTCTTAACGGATAACTTCCACGACTTCCTCGTAGAACGGGACCAGGAGAGGTGTATCCAGTGTCTCGTATGTGTCAGGCAGTGCCCCTACGAGGCGAACATCTACCGTGATGCGGCGGACGTGGTCGACTCGGTTCACAAGAACTGCACCGGTTGCCACCGCTGTGAGGCCCTGTGTCCCACTCGCTGCATAACCATAAGGCTCAACCCGTCGGAACTCCGTCCTCACGCAACCTGGACGACCAGAAATGTAAAGAACGTCTACAAGCAGGCACGGACGGGGGGTGTGCTCCTCACCGCCACGGGCTGCGAACTTGACTATCCCACCTACTTCGATAATATCCTCATCGATGCGTGCCAGGTGACCAACCCCTCCATCGACCCTCTCAGGGAGCCCATGGAGCTTCGCACCTACATAGGGAGGAAGCCCGAGAGGCTGGAGATGGAAACGGGGGAGGATGGAATGGTCAGGCTGAAGACGGAAATTGCACCCCAGCTTACCTGCCAGGTGCCCATCCTTTTTTCCGCAATGTCTTATGGCGCGGTAAACCTGAACTTCTGTGAAGCCCTTGCAATCTCCGCGACCGGGACGGGAACCTACTGGAACACCGGAGAGGGGGGGCTCCACAAAAAGCTCTATCCTTATGGAGAGCACACGGTAGTGCAGTGTGCCTCCGGAAGATTCGGGGTGAGCAAGACATATCTCGAGACGTCGGCAGCCATAGAGATCAAGGTTGGCCAGGGGGCAAAACCCGGAATCGGCGGTCATCTGCCGGGCGAGAAAGTGAACAGGGATATTTCGGAAACCCGGATGATTCCCATCGGAAGCGACGCTATTTCCCCTGCTCCCCATCACGATATCTACTCGATAGAAGACCTGAGGCAGCTCATATTTGCCCTGAAGGAGGCTACCGACTACGAGAAACCCATCTTCGTCAAGATCGCTGCGGTTCACAATTCCGCGGCAATAGCGAGTGGGATCGCACGGGCAGGAGCAGATGCCATCGTTATCGACGGATTCAGGGGGGGCACGGGGGCGGCGCCGACGATGATACGGGACAACGTGGGCATCCCCCTCGAACTGGCAATTGCCTCTGTTGATGACCTGTTGAGGTCCCAGGGCATCAGAAATGAGATTTCTCTCATAGCGGGGGGAGGGATACGGAACAGTGCAGACGTGGTGAAAATAATCGCCCTGGGGGCAGATGCCGCGTATATCGGCACTGCTGCAAAGGTTGCCGTAGGCTGTACCGTCTGTCAGAGATGCTACACGGGAAAGTGTCCCTGGGGAATTACGACGAACGACCCGACCCTCTCGAAGAGGTTGAACGTCGAGATTGCTGCGGAGCAGCTCACCAACCTCATCAACGGGTGGGCCCATGAGATCAAGGAAATGATGGGGCTCATGGGAATAAACGCCATCGAGAGTTTGCGGGGAAACAGGGAGAGGCTTCGCGGTGTCGGGCTGACAGACCGGGAGCTGAACATCCTCGGACTCAAGCATGCAGGTGAGTGACATGAAGAGAGTTTATCCCAAGGAAGAGTACTGCATGGGCTGCGCTCTTTGCCTCGTGGCCTGTGTGGTGGAGCACTCAGAGAGCAAGGACATTCTTCTGGCCTACAAGAAAGAGAGCCCCCGGCCGGGCGAGAGAAATGTCGTGGAGGAGGGCTTCGAAGGTGACTGTTTCTCGCTGCAGTGCAGGCACTGTGAAAGGCCGGACTGCGTGGACGCGTGCATAAACGGTGCTCTCTACATGGATAACGGGGTGATCAAGGTAAACAAGGATCATTGTGTTGCCTGCTGGATGTGCATCATGGCCTGCCCCTACGGGTGTATTTACAAGGAAAAAAACAAGGAGGGCGGCTGGAATTCCAACAAGTGCGATCTCTGCCCCGATCGAGAGATTCCCGCCTGTGTAGAGGTCTGTCCCAACAGGGCCCTTGTGTACGAGGAAAGGTAGATGAGGTACGTGATCATCGGCAATTCGGCTGCGGCCGTTCATGCCATAGAGGAGATACGGAGAATGGATGATTCGGGGGAAATCGTCGTCTTTTCCCGCGAACCGTACCTGGCATATTCCCGTCCCCTGATAACGGAATATCTCTTCGATGGCGTTCCCGAGAGGAAGATGGCGTACCGCGATGCGGGGTTTTACAGAAAGCACGCGGTGGACCTGAGGCTTGCTGTCGAAGTGGTGAAGATCGACAGGACGCGAAAGGAGATTGTCGACTCAAAAGGGGGCGTAACGGGGTACGACAAACTGCTTCTCACCGCCGGGGGTGTCCCCTTCATCCCCCCCCTCAAGGGAGGGGACAGGGAAAACATATTCACCATGATGACGTGGGACAGCGCGAAAAAGGTGAAAGAAAAGCTCAAAGATATCCGCCGCGCCGTTGTTCTCGGAGGCGGCCTTATCGGTATGAAGACCGCCGAGGGGATTCACGAGGCGGGGGTAAAGACGACGGTAATCGAACTGGCCCCTCAGATCCTGAGCAGGATTCTCGATTCTGCGGGTGCCCGGTTGTTCGAGGATTACCTCCAGAAGCGGGGAATGGAAATAATTTTGGCGGACACGCTGGAAGAGGTTCTGGGAGACGGCTGCGTATCCGGCGTCAGGCTTCGAAGCGGGCGGGAAGTCGAGTGCGATATGCTCATCCTTGCCATTGGTGTCGTACCCAATGTTTCGATTGCGAAGGAAGCCGGGCTTGACACGAACAGGGGGGTCCTGGTCAATGAAAGAATGCAGACGAGCGACCCCGATGTGTTCGCCGCGGGGGATATCGCGGAGTCTTACGACCTCGTCGTCGATGAAGCCCGTGTAAACGCCATATGGCCCCTTGCAAGCCTGCAGGGCAGAGTTGCCGGTGCAAACATGGGTGGAAGGGACGAGTCCTTCCAGGGGGGATTTCCCAAGAACTCACTCAGCCTTCTCGGTCTGCATACCATATCCATGGGCCACGTAGACCCGCCGGATGATACCTATGAGGTTATTTCCAGAATCGAAAGGGAGAAGCACCACTACAGAAAATTCATCCTCAAGGATGGGTATATCTGCGGAGGGATATTTGTCGGGGATATTGAGAAAGCGGGTATCATAACGGGGCTCATAAAGAACAGGATCCTCCTCGAAGGGGACGTGTCGTGGCTGCTCACGGGGACCCCGCAGCTGATATGGCTCGATAAAACTTACAGGGACGAAAAACTCACGAAACCGGTGTATAGTTGACCCAGGACATGCAGACCTCGGATAAGAAGATAGGATTTGCTGTTCCTGACCGGGAGGCCCTCGAGAGAATCAACAGGCTCACGATGGTCTACATCGTCACCTCTTTCTTTTATCTGATCCTGGGAATGGCCCTCGGGGCGGGGATGCTTGTCACGGGGAACGACAACTTCCTGTTCACCCACGTGCACCTTCTCCTCGTGGGATTCGTGGTGTTCCTCATTTATGGCGTGGGGTACAAACTGCTCCCCACGATGTTCTTCGGGTATCCGGGCCTCCCCTATATAGGCCTTGCGTGGATTCAGTATGCACTTGCCAATGTAGGTCTCATCCTGATGATACTCTTTTACAATGTATTTCCTCTCCATCTTCAAAGCGGCACGATCCTTTTTATTTCAGGAGCCGCAGAGTTCGCCGCATCACTGCTCTTTGTCTTCATCATGATCTCCTGTATTCTCAGCAGATCCCGTTAAGGCATCCTCCTCACCCGGTTTTTCTCCCCGCCCACCTGGTTGGTGGGGGAGGGGGTTTTCTCATGGTCCCCTGCGATAAAAGCCTTGTGTTCCCCACGGTATGGTTATATCGTTAGTGGGTAAGAACGGAAGTGGTATGGGTATTGATGAAGGAAAGGCTACATTCTGACAGGGCTTTGCTTGGACTGGTCCTTTTCGCCGTAATCCTTTCCGCCTCTTTCCTTTTTTCTGTCATGTACAAGGTCGGAGAGAACAGCATCGTCACTCCGTATCTTGCATACCTCGAGGAGTCTTCCCGCAAGCTGAGTGAACTCGTTGCCGGCACAATGGACGAGCAAGTTTCGGCATTCTGGAAAGATTTCGGACAAACGGTCTCCGGTCCGGGCGAATTCGATTCCGTTGAGAATGAAAATTTCGACGGGAAAAGTTATTACCCCCTCGTTCTCGTCGAACTTTCTGACGGGTCCGGGAACCCCCGGGCCCGGTGGTTCACCCCCGACAGCGGTGGTGACGGGTTTTCCATTGATTTCTTGAAAAATTATCCCCCGGGGAAACCCTTTCCGGATGTGCTCGCGCGCGAGGGAAAGGTATATGTGGGGTTCCAGAGGAATCTTCAAAAAGAATCCGGCGAAATGGTGATAAGGGGGCTTGCAGCACTGGAGGGTGCCCCGTTTCTCTCGTCCCTCAAGGCAAGACCCGACTCGATCTTTTTCGTAAAGGGAGGCCGTTTCTTCCCTATCATGGAGGTGACCGAACAGCATAACTGCCTGGCATGCCATCTGGAGAAACCTGCTGAAGGCTCTTTCCCTGTTCCCCACCGGGGGTTCATCAAAGAAAGCGGCCTTTTCCTTTCCGGCAGCGTAAATGGCTCTCGATTCGCAATCCAACCCGTCGCTGTGGGAGAAAAGGACGATTCCTATCTCCTCATCAGGTTTCCCTCCGAAGAAATGATCACGCCCCTTAACGCTTTCAGGCGGTTGCTCGTGCCCACGTGGCTGCTCCTCTGTGTGGTGGTAACGCTGGGGACCCTGATTCTCTACCGCCGGTTGAAGAACCCGGAAAGCCGCCCTCTAAAAGAGACGGGAGATCTTTTTGACGGTCCAGGTGTTGACGGCTGGAGAGAAAAACTTCCGCAGAAGCCGGTTTTTCGCAAAGGTGAGGGGGAGGTTGGTTCCCGTCCCTCTCTGGCGGAAGGTGCCGAAATGGACACCGCATATCAGGGAGACCTTGAAGTGGCCGGTTACCGGAACTTACGTGAGAATGCCCTTTCAAAGATTAGGGAGCTCAGCGGGTTTTTGAGCGCGGTGAACAGAATTACCTATCCGGAGAGGCTCGGCGACACGATCGTCTGGAACATGATGAATCTCATTCCCGGCGAGATCATTCTCCTTGCCGTAGCGGGAACTTCGGATCCGGGAGGGGACTACGATGTGTTCTGCGCGCAGAGATTCAGAAAAGATTCAGTGTCTGAGATGTTCATAAAGAAGATGCAGCGGGAGTTCCCTTCCTATGTGAAAAACGTCATCCACACGAGAGTTGTCGACGTGGAGAGAGACTCCTTTTTTGCTCGGTATAACGTATATAAACACGGCCTGAAAAAGGGGCTCCTCCTGCCTGTCGAGATACGGGGGGTCATACTCGGATTCCTGGCAGTTTTTCGGCGGGGAGACGACCCCTTCCCATCCTTTGACATCGAGCTTGCATCGGTCCTGGCCGGACACCTCGGGACAGTTGTCGAAAACGCAAAGCTCCATGAGGAGGTCAAGACCAACTACTTCAACACGCTCAGATCCCTCGTAAGCTCCATCGAGGAGAAGGACAGGTACAGGAGGGGACATTCTGAGAGGGTTGCAGATATTGCCCTGTCGATGGCGGAAAGGGCCGGACTGTCGAAGCGGCGAAGGAACATCCTCTTTCAGGCGGCAATCCTTCATGATATCGGAAAGATACGGATCAGCCCGGCCATACTGGAAAAGAGGGGAAGGCTCAGCGACGAAGAGATGCGCCTGGTTCGGCAGCATCCCGTTATCGGCTACCGGATCATTGAACCCCTGAGCTTTTTGAAGGAGGTGAAGGCGTGTATCAGTGAGCACCATGAAAGGTGCGATGGCTTGGGTTACCCGAGCGGCCTAGGCAAGGAAGAGCTGACCCTCGAGGGACGGATCCTGGCTGTAGCTGACGCCTTTGATTCCATGATCTCAGAGAGGCCCTACCGCAAATCGATGACCGACCGGGAGGCCATTTCCGAGTTGCAAAGGAATGCGGGAGGGCAGTTCGACCCCGATGCGGTCGATCTGTTCGTTGCCGTTTACCGGGAAAAAGAGGCCAGGAGACTGTCCTCCACACCGCAAAGGGGATGAACTCCCCTGACATGCGAAACTCCCTGTGTCATTCCACGAGGGGGGTGTCGGGGGTGAACTTCCTGAATCCGGACCCTCCTGCCTCGTTTATGTAGAAGTATCTCCGATTCTCCTTCCACATGGGGAGGCAGACGAGCATCGTGTCCCGCTCGTTTCCATCCACGGTGATCACCTTTTCCACGTGATAATGACCGATGATGACCGTGTCGTATCCCTTTTTCGAGGCTTGCGATGCGAAGGCACGGCCCTCGTCTTCCGGGAAGTTGTAGCGGAACCGGGGGTTTGTTTTCTTCAGTTTTCCTTCGAGGCTTCTCGCCAGCGGCAGGGCGATTCCTGCCGGTATGGCCGAAAAAAGTGAGTAGGCAAGGCTGTTTTTTGATAGGGATTTCCAGAATCGGTACTGGATGTCGTGCCTGTTCACCGTATCACCGTGGAGGAGAAGGATCTTTTTTTCGCCGATTTGTACCGCGAGTTCGCCGGCCGCGATATTTTTAAAAAATTTTTCCACCCACGAGCCGGCGAGGAAAAAATCCCTGTTTCCCTCTACATAGTGGACAGCCAGCCCCCTCTCGGAAAGGGAAGCAATTTCAGCGATGACCTTTTCCTGGAAGGGAAAGGTGAGGTTTTTTTTCCCAAACCAGAGATCGAAAATATCTCCGAGGAGGAACACATCGACTCCCTGCTGCCAGGCTCCTCTCATGAGGGAATGGAAAGCTTCCGTGTCCTCATCGAAGCTGCAAAGGTGAGCGTCTGATAAAAATATGGAGGTTTTCGCTTTTTCCATTTCACTGACCCTTGATTCTATTTTGCACAGGTTATATCTTAAATTGTTAAAAATTCAGTATCAATAGATACTCTCCCTATTTTGAGGAGGAGGCAGATATGGCGGGATTACTCGATGGCGTGGTGGTGCTCGACCTTTCGCTGCAATTGCCCGGGCCCTTCTGTTCACTTCTCATGGCCGATTACGGTGCCGAAGTGATCAAGGTCGATGAGCCCTTCCCGAGGAGGAGAATAACCTTCGGCGACTCACAGGGACCCGGCATAACCCCGGGAGAAATATACCTGAACAGAAACAAGAAAAGCCTCACGCTGAACCTGAAGTCCGATAAGGGAAGGGAGATATTCTACAGGCTCTCGGAGAACACCGATGTCGTGCTGGAAGGATTCAGGCCCGGCGTTTCGGAAAGGCTCGGCGTGCATTACGACCGGCTGGCGGAGATAAACCCCCGTATCGTATACTGTTCGATTTCGGGATTCGGGCAGACGGGGCCCCGGAGAAGCCAGGCGGCACATGATATAAATTACATCTCCCTAGCCGGAATTCTCGGGGTCTGCGGGGAAAAGGGAGGCGCCCCCGTTATCCCCCCCGTTCAGATTGCCGATCTCGGTGGTGGTGCCTTCCAGGCACTCTCGGGAATCCTCATGGCCCTCCTGGCAAGGGAGAGGACGGGAAAGGGAACGTACGTGGACGTGTCGATGTTTGACGGTGTCCTTTCGTGGCTTTCCGTCCATGCCGCGCTCTTTTTGCTGAGTAATGAGATACCCCGGAGGGGCGAGATGCCGCTAACCGGGCTCTTTCCGGGATACAACATATACCGGTGCCTCGACGGAAAATATCTGAGCGTGGGGGCCCTCGAGGATTGGTTTTTCGACAGGCTCTGCGAGATCCTCGGCAGGCCTGACCTTGCGGGGAGTGCCACTCTGTTCGACCCCGATAGGAGGATTGCGGGTGAGTTGCAGAGAGAGTTTGAAAAGAAAAAGAGGGAGGACTGGGAAAGGATCTTCGCGGGGGAGGACGTGTGCGTTACCCCTGTTCACGATTTCAAGGAGGCTTTCGAAGACCCCCAGACCCGGGCGAGGGAAATGGTGCTGGATCTTGAACATCCTGACTTCGGGGCACACAGGCAACCCGGCTTTCCCATAAAATTTTCCGATTTTTCCGGAAAAATAAGGATGCGGGCGCCCTACCTGGGAGAGCACAACAGGGAAATCCTGCAGGCTATCGGTTACGGGGAAAATGACATAGAAAAACTCATCAGGGAAAAGGTAATTCGGGATTTTCCCTCTTCCCAATCTTATGCGGAAGGGGAGAGTTGAGAATACCTCCCTTCCACCGTGATATTGCTTGTCGAAAGATGTAGATAGCCTTTGAGAGGTAAAATCAGGTCTGCCCTACTTTTTTCTCGCCGGTTTTTTGGCTGCCGCTTTTTTTGCCGCCGGTTTTTTTGCCGCTGCTTTTTTTGGAGCCGCCTTTTTTGCCGGGGCTTTTTTGGTTTTATTCTCGCACTCGGCGCACTTTTTACCCTTCGGTCTCGACTTCAGCGCTTTCCAGCCTTTGTTTTTCTTCACGTCTTTGGGGACTCTCGAACAAGCCGTAGTCGTGTGGTAGGTTGCGCTTCCGATTTTTTGGAAAAAAGCCATTTACGCCTCCTTTGAGAAGTTTTTTTTAACATAGCAAAAAAATTCAATGGAATCAATATTTTTTGTGCACTGGCAGGGCCATTATTGCCATTTTCTGTTCCATGAGCAGCGAACTTTTGAAATCAAAGGTTTTTTGCATATTTCCGTTTTTCCCCAACCGCTCCTGTAAAATGGTTTTCGCCTGGCCATATCTTTTTCAATCAGTGTCTGAGCTTTTGAGCGAATTGTACATATTTTCGTAAATTTTAATCACTTCTTTGGAAACCTGATCGGGCAGCCGGACAGGGGTCAGCGTTCCCGGAGGCAGGTGTGATACCACCGAGTGGGTGAGAATAGCTGCCGTGATTTTCATCGTCTCTTTTTTTTCCATGGGCTCCTCCCTTTTATCTTTTCCTTTTTGTAACGCTACCCTGTGACGGTGACAATTGCAAGGCCACCCGGTTTATCGCATGCGCATGCAGATGCATTGTGCCAAAAAAGGCGGGAGTTTTCATCTACCACCGTTCTCTATCCCGTTTAATCTTATTCTTTCAAAAGGTTTAAACTGTGGAGCGGGCCGAAAGCCGGGCACAGAATGATCCGATCCGGTCAATTCAAACGGGATACGTTGAAGTCCAGGTCTACCCTGATACCCTTTCCCCGCGACTTCCCCTTCGGGCTCTCCGCCCAGTATCTTCCGGGTATCTTGAAGGCCTTCTCCCCATTATCCCAGATGATCCTGTTACTCGTGATTTTCTTTCCGGATTTCAGGTCCTTAAGACACGTGCGAAACAGCTCGGTTCTCTTTTTCTTGAGATCGATTTTGGCTTCTGCAGACGAGACGGACAAAAGCGGGACCTTACCTCTCATGATTTCCAGGACGAGCCCCTTGATGACCCCTCTCGTGATAACGCCGAGCCCCTTCCGTGAAATGGCACTTCCCTTCAATGATGAGAGGTGCTCGTCGAGAGAGAAAGGGTCCCCTGCTTCCGAATTCGTACCTTCTAAGAGATGATATTCCAGCTTCGCGTTGGTCATGCTGATTTCGTTGAAAGGCCGTATGCTGAAGATGTAAAATCTCCTCGGCTTTACCGAGAGTTCTTCTGCAATTATTCTGCTCACGACCCGGCCGCTTCTGATCGTCGTCGCCGATATACCCTTTATAGATGCGGGATTTATGGACCGGGAGCGTTCACCCCTTTCGGGTGGGACGGTTTCCCTCTTCGCCGTTGCCCACAAAAGCGTCACGATGAAAATGGCCGACAGGAAAATGAGGAGGATATTTTTTGTCTTTGACACGATCATCCCTGGGCATAAAAGATACGCGTCCCGGGCGCGGGGCGCTTATGTTTCTATCCATTACTGGAGGATATCCGGTATACCGTCTCCTCCGCCGGTTATGGTCAGGGTGACAGAGCCGTCAGGTATAACAGAGTATATGCCGGTTATGTTGCCCGTTGAAGAAAAACCGCCGCTTTCGAACTCATCAAACGTCCCGGTCCAGCCCCCGTTACCGTCGAAGTCGATGATGGCATTCCTCACAAAAGCCCGGGAGGGGAACAAGAGTGAGCCGAAGTTATCCATGTCCAGGCTCCTGAAGCTGTACGTCCCCACAAGGTCGGCGTTGCTGAAGACCCCGCCCTTCTTTGTCGCGATGGTTATGCTCTGATTGACTGTTGTGTTCACCCTTTGTTCTGTTGCAACGATGAGACTCCCGCCTGAGGCAATTCTTCCTACAAAGTTTTCTCCGGAGGAGGTAACGGTGAGATCCAGATCGCCATCTTCACTATTGACCGAATAGGTTCCTTCGACGCTTTCGGTGCCGGAAGAGCCGTTATTTGTGAAAGATTGCCTGATTCCCGACCAGTTACCGAGGCCGTCGAAGTTCATGTCGGGGATCGTAAAAATTTCCGCTTGGGGACTGGCCGATGCAAAGCTGTCGAACGACAGCGCCCTGAAACTGTGATTTCCCGTGAGCGAGGCGTTGTCGAATCCGCTTCCTATCTTTACGGCGAATTGAATCTCCAGATCGCTGGCGTCTGCGCCGGTTAACGTAAAGCTTTCCCCACTGCCCGGGGAAAGGTCTCCCGAGAAAGCAACGGGGGGTATCTGACTGCTGTCAATGGTCGTCACCACGAAGGTGAAAGATCCGTCATCTTCCACTTGGTACGTTCCCTGTGCAGCTCCGATTTCTGTAACCCCGTCACTTAAGAAGTCGCTGAATGCTCCCTGCCAGGTTCCATCACCGAGGAAAAATGGAATGAGGGTCAATATCCTGGCTTCTCTCACCGAGAGATCCTGAAAGTTATTCAACGCAAGCCCCACAACCGTGTATGCCCCCGAAAGGGATGCGTTGGTGAATCCGCTCCCCTTCTTCGTGGCGACGGCAATTCCCTGCTTTACCTCCCCGGAGCCGACGCTCTGTCCCCTGCTGAAAATGATCACCTCACCGTTCCCGGAGATGTCCCCTTCGTAGGTGGCGTCGATGTCGGCAAAATCCTGATCCTCGTTCAGGTCTATCTCAGGGCCGAAAACGCCGTTGAAGGTCGGGTCGGGAAAGAGGCCGCCAACCTGGTCCCCGGCAAAGGGCGGGAGAAAGTCCCTCAGGTTCAACCCGGCGAAGAACTTGCTCAGGTCCAGGGTAAAGTCGTTCGTCGGGTCCGCGGGGACTTCGTTGTCCAGGACCAACACCGGCCCATCAAGCGAGTTTTTGAAATCCAGGATGTCTGCCTTTGCCTCTTCGATCTCTTCCGGTGTTGCGTTTAGAAGGGTTATCAGGTCGTCGGTTTGATCGTCAGTTTCGGCCTGGATACCGTCTATAGCGGCGAGCAGATCATCCGCTGCCTGGCCAAGCTCGATCTTTGCGATACTCAAGGGTGAGGC
>JBFFNJ010000050.1:0-11285 GCA_041563215.1 Candidatus Deferrimicrobia bacterium
AGATAGTCCAGGAGCTCGAAGTCCTGGAACACGAATCCGATGTTCGTGATGCGGAAATCGCGCCTGCCGTCATCCGTGAGAGAGCTCACCTCCACGTCCCCCACCCTGACGGAGCCGACAACGGGCGTGATGATCCCCGCGATGAGGTTCAAAAGGGTCGTCTTGCCCGATCCGCTCGGACCAATGACGGCGACCTTTCCGGAACGCATCACGGAAAACTCCGGGACATTAAGCCGGAACTCCCCGATAGGGTAGGAAAAATTGAGATCGCTTATATGAATCATCGTTTCCCTGTCCTCTCCGGGGTATCCTTACTATCGGATAAAGCCGAAAAATTTCAGGCCATCCCTGATAAAGAGCCCTGCAAATATCAACAAGATAAAGCCGAGCACGCGAAGGATATACACGTATGCGCTGCTCTTGAGAAAATCCTTGGACCTGTCAACCACCAGTGCTATCAGCACTTTCGATCCTATCAAACACAGGTAGAATCCCAGTATGAAAGAAAATGCCGATAGAAAACTGTCTTCAAACGCTTTTAACGTAACAGGGGCACCCACAGCAATCCAGAAAAGATACGGATGGGGATTGAGAAAGTTGGTAATCACCCCTTTTCTCAGAGACCTGGGTTTGACTTTCCCCAGATCCAGCTCAACCCCCTTGACGGTAATGCTCTCGTAGGCCAGATACCCGATAAAGGCTGCACCGAAAATGGAAATGATCCCCAGCAGAAGATCGGAGTGTGACAGTTTCGCTATCACGAAGATCGATGCCAGCACTATCGGCAGATCCGTAATGATAGGAGCGCTGGCGACCCTGATACCTTCCCTCTTGCTATGCTTTATGGTTTCGGCGATTACGAGCGTCAACAGCGGTCCGGGAGATATTCCCGCAGCGGTCCCAAAAACAACTCCTGAAATCAGATAGCCCATCGCCTCCATCATTGAACAATGGTTTCCATTATTTGACCGGGAGCCGGGACATCAATAGCCGGGCCAGAGGGAAGGGACTGATCCCGCTCTACCGCATGTCCTTTGGCTGTCCGGTAGCGGCAAGGACGCTGCTCCAGAGCCTGTCGCCGGGATCCACCTTCTTGCGCGCGGAAACGGTGAGTGGAATCGGTACGTGAGTAAACTCCTGCCTCCAGTTTCCAACCACCATACCCGTGCGTCCCGCCATTCCCGCATGTACCGCAAGCTGCCCGAGGAGGAGACAAAAGGCAGAGTCCCGGGCATTGGCGGGAATGCTCCGGATCGTATAGCTCGGATCGATGTATTTGAGATTCAGCTCCGTGCCCATGCTCGCGAAATGGGCCCTGATCGCATCTCTCAAGAAGAGCCCGATATCCCCGAAGCGGATATTTCCCGAGGCATCCCGCTCCCCCGTCTCCGCCATCAAATCCTGCCCCGCACCTTCCGCTGCGACGATCACGGCATGGCCTCTCTGCTCGATCCTCTTTTCCAGTGCTGCGAGAAACCCCTCCAGGGTGAAGGGAACTTCCGGGATCAGGCAGAAGTTCACGTCGTTGTTCGCAAGGGCTGAATAGGCCGCTATGAATCCCGATTCGCGGCCCATGAGCTTCACGAGGCCGACGCCGTTTCTCGCCCCCGTGGCCTCCGTGTGGGCCCCGTAGATCACCCTCCTGGCCTCTGATACGGCCGTCTCGAACCCGAAGGACCAGTGGATGAATGAGATGTCGTTGTCGATGGTCTTCGGGATCCCTATGACAGAAATGGAAAGGCCCCGGCGCGCGATCTCATCGGAGATGGCCTGGGCTCCCCGGAGGGTACCGTCCCCCCCGATAGTGAAGAGGATGCCGATATTGAACCGCTCCAGCGTATCGACCATCTCCCCCACAACCTGGGCTCCCCGGGAGGAACCGAGGATCGTCCCCCCCTGCTCGTGTATGATGTTGACCACCCCGGGAGTAAGTTCCATGGGAACATGGCCGTATTTGTCGGTGAGCCCCTCGAACCCGAAAGGAAACCCCAGCACCCTTTTCACGCCGTAGTGATGATAGAGGTTCAGCACGATGGACCGGATCACGTCGTTCAGCCCCGGGCAGAGCCCACCGCAGGTCACAACCCCGCAGGAGAGCTTCGACGGGTCGAAAAAGATCTTCTCCCTGGGGCCTGCCACCTCGAAGGCGGGTGGGGATTCCCCCCTGTCGAAGAATTTTCGCACCTCATCGATCTTTCCGTGGTAAAGCACCTGGCCCCCGTCAGCGACGAAGGTAACACCCTGCATGGGGTTCGGAAAGGTGCACGCGCCAAGCGCCGAAACCTGAAAATCATGACTCCTCACTTCCATGGCGAGCCTCCATCAAAAAATCACCGGGTCATCTGTCAATATCCACCAGGCCACGGTCAGACCCCATCACCTGCCAAACAGGGTGTTTCCCTCAGACCTGAGGTCCGAAGCCCCCAGCTTTACCCGCTCCGCCATGGAAGCCTCGGCCAGCTTCAGATAGTTCCGGGGGTCGTACATCTTCTTGTTGCCCACCTCGCCGTCCACTTTCAGGACACCGTCATAGTGCTTCATCATGTGGTCCGCAATCGGCCGGGAGAAGGCGTACTGCGTGTCGGTATCGATGTTCATCTTCACAACGCCGTATTCGAGGGTCTCCCGGATCTCCTCAAGGGTGGAACCCGAGCCGCCGTGAAAGACCAGGTCGAAGCGGGCATCCTTCCCGAATGCACTCTCCACCGCCTCCTGCCCCTCCTTCAGGATCTTCGGGCGCAGCTTCACCTTGCCGGGCTTGTAGACGCCGTGGACGTTCCCGAAGGTAGCCGCTAGGAGGAAGCGCGCGCCTTTGACCTGGCTCAGCGTCCTTGCCACTTCCAGCATATCTTCGGGAGTGGTGTAGAGCTTTTCCGGGGGAGCGTCCTCGCCGCTAACCCCGTCTTCCTCTCCGCCCACGACGCCCGTCTCCACTTCCAGGATTATCTCGTTTCTGTGGCAGCGCTCGAGCAGCGGTACCGCCAGCTTAAGATTTTCACTCAAGGGGAGGGTGCTCCCGTCGAACATGTGGCTGTTGAAAAGGTTCTTCATGCCCGCCGCGCGGCGGCGCTCCGTCTCCTCGATGAGGGGAATGACGAAGCTTTCCAGCTTGTCGGCGGTGCAGTGATCGGTGTGGAGGGCGACGTAGATGTCGTACCGCTCTGCAGCCCGGTGCACGTGCTCGGCGATCGAGATCGCCCCCAGCACCATGTCTCCCAGGGACAGGCCCGACGCGAACGAGCCTCCCCCGGTTGAAACCTGTATGATGCCGTCGCTCCTTGCTTCGGCGAGCCCGCGAAGGACGGCGTTCGCCGTCACGAGGGACGTCACGTGTATGGCGGGATAGGCATAGTCATTTTCCTGTGCCCGATCGAGCATCTCGCAGTAAACCCTGTAGTCGGCAACTGGCATGGTTTTTACCTCCTTTTCGGATCACCCCTTCAAATTTTTTTTCTCTCCCCCGGTCCCGGCCCCGCCTTCGATAAAGATGAAGGGGATCGTTTGGCTGCTACCCTCCCTGTCTCTCCAGGTCTATGATCTCCATCCGGTTGTTGCCTTCCGGGTATCTGGGGGATGGCCCCTCAGTTAGGATAACGTACCTTCCATCCAGTTTTTCCCTTCTCACCCACTCCCGGGCATAGGTGTTCCAGTCCTCCGGGTAATCGGGTTCGCAAACAGGGTAGACGCCGTAGGAAAAGGTAAGCGCCTGGCAGGTCTCGTGATGGGGGCTCACAGCCGTCACCCACACGGGGAACCTGAAGCGGGCTAGGCTTCTCGCCGTGTACCCGCTCAATGTGGGGACGATCACCGCAGCAGGGGAGACGTACTCGAAGGCTCGCTGGATGCTCGATGCGATGATGTCCACGGGGCCGGCGCTGGCTGCGACCCCTTCCTGAACCCTGATTGCCTCGTGCCGGAATGACGAACGGTGAGGCTCCGTTTCTTTCGCTATCGAGGCAAGCATCGACACGGCCTCTACCGGATACTTCCCCACCGCCGATTCGCCAGACAGCATGACGCAGTCGGTGCCGTCAAGGATAGCATTTGCCACATCCGTTGCCTCGGCACGGGTGGGACGGGGGTTGTCCACCATCGACTCCAGCATCTGTGTCGCCGTTATCACGGGCTTTCCCATGAAAAGGGCCTTGTCCATGATCCGCTTCTGAGCGATGGCGATCTGTTCGATGGGGATATCCACCCCCAGGTCGCCCCTGGCAATCATGATCCCGTCTGCGGCATGGAGAATCTCATCGATCTGATCAAGAGCAACCGACCGCTCTATTTTCGCGATTATAAAGGGGTTCTTTCCGAAAGACCTGGATGCCTCGCGAACCCGCTCCACATCCCCGGCGCTTTCCACGAAAGACTGGCTGATGGCATCCACCCCCTTTTCCAGGGCAAATGCCATGCAGTCGCGGTCGTGTTCGGTAAAAGCATCTATTCCCAGGGAAATTCCCGGCAGGTTGAGCCCTTTTCGCGACCTGAGTTCACCTCCCGCCACCACGCGGCACGCGACCGTTTTCCCTTCGACCCTTACGACCTCGAGCTGGATCAGGCCGTCGTTGAGAAAGAGGGTGTCGCCCGGCTTCACCACCCCGGGTAGATTCGGAAAGTTCACCGAGGCCCTGCCCACGTCCCCGACTATATCCTCGGTGGTGAGGAGGAAGCTTTCTCCACTTCTCAGGTCGACCGGCTCCTCGGCAAACTCTCCGATGCGAATCTTGGGTCCCGGGAGATCGACCATGATCGCCACGCGCTTTCCCGTCTTCCCTGCAACGTCCCGTATTCTGCCGATTCTCTCCTCATGGGTCTTCAAGTCGCCGTGAGAGAAGTTGAGGCGGGCAACGTCCATCCCCGCGAGAATCAGTTTTTCGATGGCTTCCGGCGATTCAGACACGGGCCCGATGGTACAGATAATCTTGGTCTTGTTCGATGGCAGGGACACAGATAGTTCTCCCTTACACATTCGCCGGCCCGGCGAGTGGTCTCTTCGCTGCCGGCTGGTCTGGTGAGAGGCGGATTTCCCTGTCTTCGTGAAAGATGGACAACCCGTCCCCATCAACGAGGGTGTAGGTTGCAAAATCACGATCGATATCAACACCGAGGGTCTGGCCGCGAATCGTGAGATGAAAGCGCAGCCTGTCTATCCTGTCATACAATCTCGGTTTGAAGGAAATTTTCCCACCGTAGTCGCGCATCCCTGCCAGCCCGTAAACCAGTATCATCCAGGTTCCGCCCATGGAAGCGATGTGGCATCCGTCGGCCACGTTGCCCCCCACGTCGGCCAGGTCCATCAGGAGGGCGTACCGGGCGTATTCCAGGGACTTCTCCATGTCGCCAACCTCGGCGGCCACGATACTCTGAATGCACACGGAAAGGGAGGAGTCTCCCGTGGTGAGGTCGTCGTAGTAGTCGAAGTTCCGCTTTTTCTCCTCCAGGGTGAATTCGTTTCCCAGCAGAAACATGGCAAGGACCATATCGGCCTGTTTTATAACCTGATATCGATAGATGACGAGGGGGTGGTAATGCAGGAGGAGGGGATACTTTTCCCGGGGTGTGTTTTCGAAGTCCCACCGCTCTTTGTTCAGGAAGCTGTCGTCCTGCAGGTGAATTCCCCTTTCCGCATCGTACGGGATGTACATCATATCGGCCGCCTTTTTCCACTCTTCCACTTCAGAGAGATCGAGGCCCGTCCTGTCCACCAGGACGGCCAATTTATCCGGCTTCTCTCTCTTGAGCAGCTCCACAGTCTCCGCCGCGTACCGCAGGTTCTCCCGGGCCATGAGGTTGGTAAAGGCGTTGTTGTCGACAACCGTGTTGTATTCGTCTGGCCCCGTAACGCCGTTGATGCAGAACTTTTTTGCTTTCTTGTCGTTGAAATGCCCCAGATCCCTCCAGAGCCTGGCGGTTTCAACGAGCATCTCGGAACCGCTGTCGTGGAGAAACTCGTAATCGCCGGTAACCTCGACGTACTTTTTCAGGGCGTACATGATGTCGGCGTTGATGTGGTATTGTGCGGTGCCTGCGGCATAATAGGCAGAAGCCTCGTCTCCGTTGATGGTCCGCCAGGGAAAAAGTGCTCCCGTCTGATTGATCTCGCGGGCCCGGTTCCTCGCTTTATCCAGCATACTGTGGCGAAGCTTCAGCAGGTTCCTGGCGATGCGGGGGGCCGTGTAAATGAGGAAGGGGAGCACATAGACCTCTATATCCCAGAAGTAGTGCCCCTCGTAGGCCTGGCCGGTGAGACCTTTCGCGGGAATTCCCGTGCCCTCCGCCCTCGCCGCAGCCTGCATCACGTGAAACAGATTGAAGCGGATTGCCTGCTGAATCTCCCTGGTCCCGCGGGGCGCCTTCGGGCTGGCCTCGACCCGGACATCGCCCTTTTCCCAGAAATCATCGAGGAACCCCCGCTGTTCCTTCAGGATACTCTCGAACCCCTGCCCGCGGGCACGGTCCAGGGTCCTCCCTGCACGGCTCACCAGCTCTGCAGAGGGCACCCTCCTCGACGTGTGGTAGGTGATGTACTTCGTAAGGCCGATGGGAACGCCGGCCTTCGCCTCTATGGAAAAAACCAATTTCCCCCCGTCTTCGTTCTTCTCACCTACGGTGGTATAGGCGCAGTCGGTCCTCATTTCGTGATCGACCCCGCAGGAGAGGGTCATCTTGCTGTTCTCCGTTCTGTATCCGAGGAGAATGCGGTGATCGTCTATGGTTGTGGAATCATTGATGAGAACCCTTTTCTCGAATATCTGTGCCTTCCGCGGGTCGAACTCGCTCTCCACGCCGATCAGGTGGTCGATCACTTCCGAAGATATGACCACCGGTGCATTTGCGTTTTTCACCGTTACCCGGTAGGAGATTGCCGCAAGGTGGCGGTGCTTGAACGACACGAGCCGCCGGGATTTAATGGAGATGTGCTTTCCAGAGGGTGTCTCCCATAGGATCTCGCGGTCCAGGGTGCCCTCCTTCATGTTCAGGCTGCGCTCGAAGGCAAGCAGGTTCGCCGTGGGAAGGTAAAAGGGCTCGTCATCGACGTAGAGCTTTATGATCTTGGCGTCCGGCACGTTCAGCATGGTCTGGCCGTGCTTGGCGAACCCGTAAGCCTCTTCACCGTACACGATGGGCCAGGACTCGTAAAAACCGTTGACGTAGGTGCCTGCAAGGTGTACGGGGGAGCCCTCCTCAAAGTTTCCGCGCATGCCTATGTACCCGTTTCCAATAGAAAAAAACGTCTCCATCTGAGGGAGAAAACGGGGATAGAATTTCTTCTCCACGAACCTCCACTCGTCGCCTGAGTAGACATGGCGCGGTGGGACGATACGCTCACGGTGGATCATGGACCTATCACCTCCCAAATTCTTCTATGGGTCGGCATTTTTTTTCTAACATCAGAATAGACCCGGCACCGTGGGTCAATCGTGCCGGAAGTTCTCCGTCGCCCAGTTGCCTTACCGGACAAGTTCCCCCAGGTCGACGACCACCAAGTCGGCGCCGTGCTCACGCAAAAGCCCGGCATCCCCCTTCCGGTCTACTCCGATTACGAGACCGAAGCCGCCATCCCTTCCTGCCTGGACCCCGGAAATGGCATCTTCCACAACGACAGCCCGGCCAGGTTCGACCCCGAGCATCTCTGCCGCCTTCAGGTACGGGTCGGGTGCCGGTTTGCCGGGCAGGGTCAACTGCTCGGCAACGACTCCATCTACACGGACCTCGAAGAGATCCTCGATGCCTGCAGCCTGAAGAACGGCCCGGCAGTTCTTGCTCGCCGAGACCACGGCCGTTTTAATGCCCTTCTCCCTCAGCATGCGCACGAGGGCAACGCTGCCGTCGAAGACTTCGACCCCTTCCGTTTCGAGGGCCTCCCTGACCATCTTCTCCTTGAGATTTCCCACGCCGCAGATGGTATCGAAGTTCGGGGGCTCGGCGGGGTCACCCTCGGGAAGATGGATACCCCGGGACTCGAGGAAGCCACGAACACCGTCGTAACGGAGTTTTCCGTCAACGTACCGAACGTAATCGGTGGCGATGTTAAAAGGCTCGAAGGCCTCTTTTTCCCCGCCGCTCCTGCTGCGGAGAAATTCGTCGAAAGCCCTCTTCCAGCAGGCTGCGTGAATCTTCGCAGTTGCCGTGAGCACACCGTCCAGATCGAAGAGGACGGCATCGAAGCGCTCCCGGGTTATGGTCACTCCCTTATCAGCCCGCTCCGGCACGTTGACCCCCCTTTCATTGACGATGGCCCCGCGGTACTTCTCTTTCTCCGGGTAAAAATACGTTGCACGCTGGATCCTTTACCCACATGGCAATCTCATTGCTTCTGTATTCCCGAAGACAAGATAGCGAAAACTTTCCGATTCCATTATCTTATCCAAGTTTGGAGGAAAATGTAACCTTTTGCCGGCCTTTTCGGGTGTGGCGACCCTTTAATCACGTTTCTCTATCACTTCCCAGTTGACGGCGCCTCCCTCGCCGCTGCGGGCTCCGACGTACTTTCCATCGATGTTGTAAACCGTCACCTCGAAGGTATTTCCATCGAAGGTCGTTACGATCTTCCCGTTTCGGATCTCATAGGCCGCGATCCCCTCGGGGACGGATCCACCGTGAAATGCCTGATAGGATAAATGGTGAAGGCGCTCTTGCGTTACATTGCGGACCCGCCGTTTTCCGTCGGCTGAGTAGGTCGCCTCGAACAGCTCCCCCGTGGCGTTGTTTTTCACCACCAGCGTCTTACCGACGACAAGCTCACGCAGCGCGCCGTTTTCAAGCGGCAAAACGCCGCGGCTCTTGAGTGACGATTCCGTCAAATCCTCCCCTTCCGCCTTTGCAGGGCGTGACTCCACCAGTTCCCAGTTGACGGCCCCCCCTTCATCGCTGCGGGAAGCGACATATTTCCCATCGACGAGAAAGACACGCGCCTCGAATGTCTTCCCCCCGAAGGTGGTGATGATACGGCTGTTGCGTATTTCATAGGGCGCCACACCCTCGGATACGGAACCGCCGTGGAAGGCGTACACGGCGGATTTCTGAATCTGCCCCTCATCGAGACGCCTGAGTATCCGCTGGCCGTTCACGCTGTAGGTCGCCTCGAACAGCTCACCCGTGGCCCTGTTCCGCACAACCAGCGTCTTTCCGAAGACCAGCGCACGTAGCGCCGTGTCGCCGAGAGGATCCTTTCCCTGCTGTTCTAAAGAGGTCACCGTAAGGGCTTCCTCGGCGCCGGCCGTTATCGCCGTGGACCACGCAACAATCGCCGAAACAAGCAGTATCAATGCAAACCGTTTTTTCATCGTCCTTTCCCCTTCATGCGGCATCTCCTGATCCTTTCTTTTTAACGTGCCTCCGTAAAACGGGAAACGTCTGCACTCAGGGCGTATACCAGATCGGACTGGTGTACGCCCGCTCCTGTATGGTAGCCGGATGGCCGGTCTCCTTCGGGTCCATACCCAGGGCTATAGCATCGTAGAGGGAATGGCGCGGCGTGGGGATCTCCAGCACCCGCACGTAGTAGAATGCGCGCACTCCCGGATCGAAGTCGGGATCGGTCCAAACTACGGCCAGACCGGCATCACCGATGGAATTTGTGTAAGTAGCGGTCCCCTGGTCCACCGTGTTCCCCACAGGGGGGGCTTTTCCATCCTTTTCGGCCTTCCGTTCGCCTGACAGGGCGGTGTCGTAGATCTTCTCCTGGAGGTTCCCATCCTTGTCTACCCACCCCTTGATGACCTGAACTCTGTCCAGGTTTGCCCCGTTTGGATCCTTCATGGCACTGATGAGGAACGTGGGTTTCTTGCCTTCGGGCGCGGCGGTCAGGTCGCCCCCCATGGGTACGCCTTTCCGGTAGCCGGTCTCGGCCGGGTCGGCAGCTTCTGCATCTTCCGGCGTGTAATCCCAGCCGCCGAAGAAGCGGACCTGTATCCGCGGCCCCGTGGTCGCGTATACCTCCTTGCGCTGAAATGCGTCAAAGAGTGACTCCCGCGTGTTCTCTTCCGCCCACACCGCTACCAGACCGGCAGCGCTCATGTCAAAGCCCCTGGCCCCGGGAATCACCTCTCTGCTGCTCGTCTCAGGGGTGGAGTCGAGAGCAAACTTGCCGTGGAAATTGTCCTCTTCCGCGGATGCCATTCCCGAGTGTGAATCTGTTGAACCGATCATGCCGAACTTGTAGGGGTTTACTCCGGTATCCCCTTCGATTTTCAGGCCCCGCTTCAGGGCTGACCGGGCGTAGTCGCCCTCATCCGCTTTGGGCGTCCCTGCGTGCTCACCGACGGCGATAACATGCTCGTAGGTCTCATAATCAGCAAATTCGTCGGTAGGCGTAAGGCTCGGGTGGGTCTCCGAATCCCCCTTTATCTGGGTCATCTCCACCACCGGCTCCCAGCGCATGCGGGTTTCCCCGTACTCCTTCGTGATGGGATTTCCCTCGCTGTCCATGAGAGGGAACATGAGTCCCTTGCTGATATTGGAATTGTGAGGGATGGCGAGAAAGTTTGCCCCCGCCTTTTCAGAGGTCGTCTCCAGCCACTTCCACAACTTCTCGGGCTTGGTGCTGTCGAAGGAGGTGTAAGGGATGAACATTTTGCCCTTGTCTTTCCCCTCGCGCATGAAGATAACCCGGTGAAGGTTCGCTCCGTTCGGCGTAGAGGACCATTCCCACCCCAGGAAGGCAGTGAACTTCCCCGGTTCATTGTGCCGCTCCGCAGCGTCCATGATCTCCCCCCAGACCGTGCGGTTGATCTCCGGTGAGTTGAAGTCAGTGTCGGGGACCCCGGCATTGACCTGGGCGATCAATTCGGCAAAAGCCTCGAACTCCCTCCCCTCATCGGCCAGTTTCCTGAAACGTTTCCCCGCCTCGGTGTTGGCCACGAGGGGATCGCCCTGCAGGATCTTGGGGACCACGCCCATGTACTCACCGTGATCCGATACCACGAGGAAATCGAGGGGGGTATGAATCTGGATTCTCGCCTTGTGATATGGATGTATGACGGGGAAGCCCTTGGCATAGCGGTAAGCCGTGTCAGGGTCCGCGCTCCGGTTCTGCATCAGGTATGCATCGGGAGAGTATGAAGTGTGAAGGTGCGTGTCGCCCCAGTAGAGTTTGGTGTGCCGGGCCTCACCCGCAATGGTCGGTTCCGCCTTTTTCTCTCCTTCGACGGCCGGTTTTTCCGCTTCGGCAGGAGCAGCCTTTTCCACTGGGGTTTTCTCCTTCGGCTCATCCACCCGGGTGCAGGACCAGACGACCACCAAAAGTGTGATCAACAAAAAGATACTCACATTGGGTTTATTCTCTA